>JAGLPR010000083.1 GCA_023137255.1 Bacteroidales bacterium
TGGTACAAGAAGGCAGTGAGAGAGGATTACCAGGACCCCATTATTTTTCTGAGGTACGGGCAGATGATGCTGATCAACGAGAAATACGAGGAGGCTGAGGAGCAGTATAAGAAGTATAGGGATCTGGTTCCTGATGATCCGAGGGGATCTATCGGGATAGAATCGTGTGAGGCAGCCCTGTTGTGGGTCGATAACCCCACCGGCTATATCGTTGAGAATATGCGTTACTTCAACTCCAGGCAGAGAGATTTTAGCCCGGCTTATGTAAATGAGGGATATACCGAAATCTTCTTTACATCGACCCGCGAAGATGCCACAGGAAATGAAACTCACGGTGCCACGGGACAGAATTTTGCTGATATCTTCTCTTCCAGTGTGGACAGAAAGGGGAAATGGAGCGTTCCGGTTCCTGTGGAGATCCTGAACTCAGAGTTTGAAGATGGTACTCCCTGTATCTCTTCCGATTTCTCCACACTCTATTTTACCAGGTGTAAGAAAGGGAAGAATCAGCAGTTGGGTTGTCAGATATTTACCTCCAGTGCCAATGGAGCGAGGTGGTCAGAACCAGAAGTCGAGTTTGAAGCACTGGGTGATAGTGTATCTACTGCCCATCCGGCCATTTCTCCGGACGGTCTTACTCTCTACTTTGTTTCCGATATGCCTGGTGGATTAGGTGAAAATGATATCTGGAAGGTGAGCCGTGAAAATGAGGGAGGGAACTGGGGTTCGCCGGTGAATCTTGGAGAGGAGATCAATACTCCCGGGAACGAGCTCTATCCTTTTGTCCACGCCGACGGTGTACTCTATTTCTCTTCGGACAGCCGTGTGGGTCTCGGTGGGCTCGATATTTATAAGGCAACTCTTGATGAGACCAACAGCTGGAGGCTGGAAAATATGAAACCTCCCATCAATTCGCCTGAAGATGATTTTGGAATTGTATTTGAAGCAGATGTGGAGCGTGGTTTCTTCAGTTCGGCCAGGAAAGGAAGAGGCAATGACGAAATATTCTCCTTTGTATTGCCGCCCCTTGAGTTTTCAGTTACAGGAGTGGTAAAGGATGAACGCAATGACGAAATCCTGCAAAACTCCACCGTGAAGTCGGTGGGGAGTGACGGGATTACTGTGGAGACCAATACCGGTGAAGAGGGAACATTTAAGTTTATGCTTAAACCGGGGACCGATTATGTCTTTATTGCCAGTCAGCCTGGATACCTGAATGGAAAGGAGCGGGAATCGACCCGGGGACTGGAGCAGAGCAGGGACTTTGAAGTGACCATATACCTCGCTTCCATTACACAGGTGATAGAGCTTCCCAATATCTTTTATGATTTTGCAAAATGGGATCTGAGACCCGAATCAATGGTTTCACTGGATAACCTGGTCGAAACCTTAACTGATAATCCCAATGTGACCATCGAGCTGATGTCGCATACCGACTCGAGGGGAACCCCGGCAGATAACCAGGAGCTTTCGCAGCTTAGGGCGCAGTCAGTGGTGGATTTCCTGATTTCAAAAGGGATCGCTACCGACAGGCTACAAGCCAGAGGGTATGGCGAATCACAACCCAAAGTGGTGGATGAGAAAGTGATTTCACAATATGATTTCCTGGAGCTTGATGATGTTCTGTCCGAAGCTTTCATCAATCAACTGGAGAGCCCGGAGCTTAAGGAGAAAGCTCACCAGGTGAACAGACGTACTGAGTTCAGGGTGCTTTCCACCGAATATATTCCGCAAAATTAAAGGAGATGAACCACTCCTCCCGGTACCTTCAGCGTGGAGTATCCTCTGGCAAGGAGGATGTGCACCAGGCCATCCGGAATGTGGACAAAGGGCTCTATCCGAAGGCCTTCTGTAAGGTGATTCCCGATATGCTGACCGGCGATCCCGATCATTGCCTGGTCATGCATGCCGATGGGGCAGGAACAAAATCCTCACTGGCCTATGTGTACTGGAAAGAGACCGGCGATCTTTCGGTCTGGAAAGGCATTGCACAGGATGCCATTGTCATGAACCTCGACGACCTGTTGTGTGTGGGTGTGACAGGTGATATCCTTCTCTCTTCAACCATCGGAAGGAACAAAAGCAAAATTCCGGGTGAGGTAATTTCTGCCCTTATCAACGGGACAGAAGAGATCCTGGCAGAGCTGAGAGAGATGGGCGTTCCTATATATAGTACCGGGGGTGAGACAGCAGATGTGGGCGATCTTGTGAGGACCATCATTGTGGATTCCACAGTTGTGGCGCGCTCCAGGCGGTCCGATATCATAGAAAACAGAATTGTCCCGGGCAATGTGATTGTGGGCTTATCATCGACTGGACAGGCTACTTATGAAACCAATTACAATGGTGGGATGGGAAGCAACGGGCTTACCTCGGCACGCCACGATGTCTTCGGAGCTTACCTGGCTCAAAAGTATCCGGAGAGCTACGACCCCGATGTTCCCGGCGACCTGGTCTATTCAGGAAAAAGGAGCCTCACCGAATCCATTGAGAATGTGGGTTTAGATGCCGGGAAACTGGTATTGTCTCCTACCCGGACCTATGCGCCTGTGATCAGGGAGGTCCTACGGAACTTCAGGGAGAAGATCGATGGAATGATTCATTGCTCTGGCGGGGCGCAGACCAAAGTGTTGCATTTTGCCGAAAGGGTTCACATTATCAAGGATAACCTTTTCCCGGTGCCCCCGCTGTTCAGGATGATCCAGGAGGAATCGGGCACCGCATGGAAGGAGATGTATCAGGTATTCAATATGGGACACCGCTTCGAAATTTATACCGACGAAGAGAGTGCGGGTGCAATCATCGACCTGGCCGGAAAGTACCGGATTGATGCCAGGGTTGTTGGACGTTGTGAAGAAGATTCCCAAAAGAGACTCACCATCATGGGAGAGCAGGGAGAGTATACTTATTAAGGAGAGAAAGTATGGGAGAGAACATGATTTTATCCCGGTTAGAGGGAGTAAGGGCAAGATTCGAGGAGGTGGGTCAGCTGATCACCGATCCTGCGGTGATTACTGATATGAAAAGGTATGTGAATCTGAACCGGGAATACAAACAGCTGGAGCCCGTGGTTGAGGCACTGGATGCCTACAAAAACCTGCTCAGCAATATTGATATTGCTAAGGCGATGCTTGCAGAGGAGCAGGACAATGAACTGAAAGTGATGGCCAAGGAGGAGCTGGAGTTGTATCAGCAGCAAATTGGTCCCATTGAGGAGGATATTAAGTTGCTTCTGTTGCCCAGGGATCCGGAGGATGAAAAGAATGCCATTGTAGAAATCCGTGCAGGAACAGGGGGCGATGAAGCGAGTATTTTTGCTGGTGACCTTTACCGGATGTATGCCAAGTTTTTTGAAACCAGGGGGTGGAAGGCTTCTGCCACCAGCTTTACTGAAGGAACTGTGGGCGGGTATAAAGAGATCATCATGAATGTAAGCGGGGAAGGTGTTTACGGGATCATGAAATATGAATCGGGGGTCCACAGGGTGCAGCGTGTTCCACAGACCGAAACCCAGGGACGGGTACATACTTCGGCAGCCACTGTGGCGGTATTGCCCGAAGCAGAGGATTTCGAGATCGAGGTGAAGCAGTCCGATATCAGAAAGGACACCTACTGTTCGTCGGGTCCGGGCGGACAATCGGTCAACACCACCTATTCGGCCATTCGGCTGACCCATATTCCCACGGGGATTGTGGTTACCTGTCAGGACGAAAAATCACAGTTGAAGAACCTCGACAAGGCGATGAAGGAGTTGAAGACCAGGCTCTACAACCTGGAGTACCAGAAGCGGATGGATGAAATCTCCTCCCAGCGGAAGACCATGGTATCGTCGGGCGACAGATCGGCCAAAATCCGCACCTACAATTATCCCCAGGGGAGGGTGACCGATCACCGGATCAACCTTACACTCTATAACCTGCAGGCCATCAT
>JAGLPR010000084.1 GCA_023137255.1 Bacteroidales bacterium
AACAGATGAACGCCGAAGAATTATTCAGAAATATCCAGCGTAAGAAGAGTTTTCTCTGTGTGGGACTTGATACCGACTACAAGAAGATTCCAAAAATGCTTCTCGACAGCGAGTATCCTGTATTTGAGTTCAACAAGCACATTATCGATGCTACCGAGGACCTGGTTGTGGCTTACAAACCCAACCTGGCGTTTTATGAGAAGATGGGTGCCGCCGGTATTATGAGTCTGGAAATGACTGTGACCTATCTCCGGGAGCATTACCCCGATGTGTTTCTCATTGCCGATGCCAAGCGGGGCGATATTGGGAACACTTCCCGCATGTATGCCCATGCATTTTTTAAAACCCTTGATTTTGATGCCCTTACCTTATCGCCATACATGGGTAAGGATTCCATTTCACCTTTCCTTGAGGTAGATGGAAAGTGGGCTGTACTACTAGCCCTCACTTCCAATGAGGGATCAAAGGACTTTCAGCAACTGCAACTGAAAGATGAGAAACAGCTGTATGAACAGGTTATTGCCACTTCGGCCGGATGGGGAACCGTAAACAACATCATGTATGTGGTGGGCGCCACAAAAGCAGAAGCACTCTCCCGGATCAGGAAACTGATCCCCGAACATTTTCTGCTGGTACCGGGAGTGGGAAGCCAGGGAGGAAGCCTTGAAGAGGTAGCTCAGTCGGGGATGAACGATCGTTGTGGACTCCTGGTCAATGCCAGCAGGTCCATCATCTATGCCGATGGGACCAATAAATTTGAGCATGCTGCCCGGGAAGAGGCATCCAGGCTGCAGAAGCAGATGGAAGGCATCCTGCAGAGCAGGAGCCTGATCTGAATCTATACCATTAGTTCTTTTACCTTGCCAGCAGCTTCTTCCAGAGTGATGGCCGAATGAACCTCAAGCCCCGAGTTATCAATAAGCACTTTGGCTTCTTCCGCATTGGTGCCCTGTAATCTGACAATGACAGGGATCTCGATTTTTCCGATGGATTTGTAGGCATCCACCACACCCTGTGCCACCCGGTCGCATCGCACAATTCCTCCGAAGATATTGATCAGTATCGCCTGTACACCGGGATCTTTCAGGATGATCCTGAAGCCTGCTTCCACCGTTTGGGCATTGGCTGTTCCGCCAACATCGAGAAAATTGGCCGGCTCTCCACCTGAAAGTTTGATGATGTCCATGGTGGCCATGGCCAGTCCTGCACCATTGACCATGCACCCCACATTCCCATCCAGTTTGATAAAATTCAGGTTGAATTTGCCTGCCTCCACCTCTGTGGGATCCTCTTCATTCAGATCCCTCATGGCAGCATAATCGGAATGTCTGTAAAGCGCGTTGTCATCGATATTAACCTTGGCATCGGCAGCCATGATGTGGTTGTCTGATGTTTTGAAAACGGGGTTAATCTCGAAGAGCGAGGCATCAGATTTTTCATACGCCTTGTAAAGGGCCATTGCAAACTTGCTCATCTCTTTGAATGCCTGTCCCGACAGCCCGAGGTTAAAGGCTATGCGTCGGGCCTGGAACGGTTGAATCCCAGCGCCGGGATCGATCTCCTCCTTATGGATCAGGTGGGGAGTCTTTTCTGCTACTGCCTCAATATCCATTCCGCCTTCGGTGGAGTACATGATGATGTTTTTTCCGGTTTCCCGGTTCAGCAGGACACTCATGTAGAACTCCTGTGGTTCACTCTCTCCGGGATAGAAAATACCCTGTTCCACAAGCACTTTGCGGACCAGCTTTCCTTCCGGTCCTGTCTGGTGGGTGACCAGGGTCATCCCCAGGATCTCTTCGGAGAATTTCTTCACCTCGTCCAGTGATCTGGCAATTTTTACACCTCCTCCTTTGCCCCGGCCCCCGGCATGGATCTGTGCCTTCACTGCCCAGGTGTCGGCCCCGGTTTCTGCCTGGATATTGCGGGCGGTATCATCGGCCTCCTGGGGTGTGTGGACCACACCTCCTGCCGGAACTGAAACTCCAAAATGTTTCAGGATTTGTTTTCCCTGGTATTCATGGATATTCATAGTGGTAAAATTGTTTCTACAAATTTAGCAAAACCCTCGACAGATGAAACTCTAAAGTCTAAAGTCATAAAGAGGAAAATAGGTAAATTAGCATGAAATTGTATCCCATGAGAAAGCTGCTGAATGATGAACTTGATCGTCTGTCCGTTGAGGAGTATAAGCAGGTGAAAAAGATTCCGGTGTGGGTGGTCCTGGACAATGTCCGAAGCCTCAGTAACATTGGATCGGTATTTCGCACGGCAGATGCATTCCGCCTTGAAGGGATATTCCTGTGCGGCATCACTGCCACCCCTCCCCACAGGGAGATTCACAAGACTGCCCTGGGAGCTACAGAGTCGGTTCAGTGGGAGTACCGGGAGGAGACCCGGGAGGCCATCTCTGAACTGAAGCAACGGGGATGCCTGATTCTCGCTGTTGAGCAGGCAGAAGGAGCCGTGATGCTGGACCAGGTTCAACTGTCTGGTGGTCAATACGCCCTGGTATTCGGACATGAAATACGCGGCGTAGAGCAGCAGGTGGTTGATATGAGCGATCTCTGCATTGAAATCCCACAGTTTGGCACCAAACACTCATTGAATATATCAGTGGCTGCGGGAATCGTCATATGGGAGATGTTCCGACGCCTGGGAGGGGTATAAAAAAAACCGCCCCGGATGCAGGGCGGTTTTCAATATGATCATTATAGTTTTTACTCAACAATCGCTTTGAATTCAGCTTCTTCGAAAAGCTTGGCGAATTCAAGGTCCTTCACTGCACGGTCTTTAATGAATTGTGGTGATTCGCAATTCTCAACAGCCAGTTTCAGGTTTTCGTAGCATACGTCGGTCTTATCCTGGTTTGCGGCAATAATTGCCCTCAGGTAATAACCCAATCCGCCTTTCATCTCCATGTTGGCTAACATTCTCCATGCACCATCAAGGTCGCCTTTCAGGTAGGTGGCGAGTGCTGCATTGTAGGAAGATTCGCTTCCAAAATAGTTAACAGCAGCCTCATATTCACCCTCTTTGATTCCAACAATACCGAGGTTGTAGTTCACATCTGAACCAGCACCCATGGAAGCTGTAAAGGATTCTTTGGCACCATCTACATCCCCGTTTTTCAGGGCGATCACTCCAAGGTTGTTATTCACGATATCGAGATCCTTTATTTGCTTGGCAGCGGCGAAAGAGGTGGCTGCACCTTCCAGGTTACCCATGGCATACAGCACTTTACCTTTGTTGTTATGTGCACGTACACAACCGGGAGAAACCGCTACGGCTTTGTTGTAAACAGCAAGCTTGGCTGCATTGTCTTCTACCAGCGTGGCAGTATAAAGTAGCTCTTCCAGTACCAGGGTATCGGGATTGCTTGTAAAGAGTTCTTTTAGTTCAGCATCGCTCCATCCGATTTTCTCCATGTTTACAGTAAACTTGGACCTTCTAAGTATGGGAAGAATCTCTTCAGCAATTATTTCATAGGCAGCTGACAGATTTTTGATTTCCTGTTCGCGAACGACGGGGTCGGAATGCATACTGAGTACCCTGAGGATCATCTCTTTGTCCTGAATGTCAGATGCTTCCATTGCTTTTTTGAAACCATCCCAGTCCTCCGGAGTGGAGAGTGTGCTCAGCAGTGACTCGTCAAGCTCAACTTTGGACTTTTTAAGTTGTCCGGCCAGGTACTTGTCGGCTGTTTTCTGACGCTTGTCGGCGAGCTTGGTGTTCAGTTCCAGTTCTCCGTCCGGTGAAGCATAGGCAGAGATCTCAATGCCTTTCAGATCGAGCCTTTCGTTTTCATTTGCATTCTTGATGGTCTCGTTCAGGGTGGTAATCTCCTCTTTGCTCATCTCTGAACGTCTCACATCGGCCCTGTTGATCACATACTTGATGTCTGCTTCGTAAGACTTGGGAACAATCTGCTTAAACTGATTTCCAAAAAGGATTGCTTTTGGATTGTTCAGAACCATCAAAGGTGTTGCGATAATTCCATCTGCAAGTTTTACGTCGCCCAAATCAGCAGTTTTGTCCTTAATGGCAGCGGAAACCGTGAAGTAGAGTTCCGATATCATCATGGGCTCTTCAAAGGTGAATGTGTTTGAAACACTGGCACTACCACCGTTGTCGTAGCTGACTGGCTGGTTGTTTTCAGTTACATCCTCGCCCTGAAGAACAAGTGGATCAAGGGTTTTTTCACCACCTTCATACCTGAGTACAGGAGTGAGTGTAACAACTGCTTTCTTGTTGAAATACTTGACTGGATAGTTTACGTCAACTTTGACGTCCACTTCACCACCGTGCATTTCCAGTACAGAAGGAGTCACCTGGTAGCCCACCATGCCCGAATCTTTGACCATTTTGTTTAGACCACCACAACTACTGAGAACTGCGGCTGCGAGAATAAAAATCGCAAAGTTTTTGAGGTTTTTCATATCAAATCTTATTATTTGTTGATTACTTAATGATTTCAAGTGGTTAACATTTATAATAACGGTGCAAAAATAATAATGTTTTTGATAAAAATAAAGAAATATACGACGAATGACACAACAAGTTACAAAATAAGAACATTCATTCCTACACTATATTTCCTATCAAGGATAATTTTTTTAAGCTGTTGAAAGTCAGATTCATTATTTACAAAGTCGATATTGCTGGTATCAACCACCACAATCTTCAGCTCTGTTTGTGATTTGAAGAAGCCAAAATAACCCTCCTGCACCTCTTTCAGATACTCTGCACGGATGTTTTTTTCATACGATCTGCCTCTTAATTCAATGTTCTCAAGGAGCTTCTCGACAGGCACGTGCAGGTAAACATAGAGGTCTGGTTTCGGTGCCTGCAGATTGATGATGGAGAATAGCTTCTCAAACAGCTTCATCTCATCATCTTTCAGATTGTGTTTGCTGAAGATGAATGATTTGGCCAGGAAATAGTCGCTGATGACAGCCTGTCCGAACAGGTCGGGTTGTCCCAGCTCGGTTTTAATCTGCTGGTACCTTTCGGCCAGGAAGGAGAGTTCCAGCTGAAATGCATATCGCCCCGGGTCTTCATAGAACCTGGCCAGGAACGGGTTGTCGCTGAACTCTTCCAGAACCAGCCGGCTTCCTGTTTCCCCGGCCAGCCTGGAGGCCAGGCTTGTTTTCCCGGCCCCAATATTTCCTTCAATTACTAAATATTTGTACTTCAATTATTCGTAGTAATTAAAACTGGGGAACGAGATCCATGTTCTTATAGATAAAGGCCCAAACGTCGGAGTATTCCCTGATGACCATATCGGTAGGTTTTCCAGCTCCGTGACCTGCATCGGTGTTGATACGAATCATGACCGGATTGTTTCCGCTGTATTTCTCCTGCAGTGTGGCTGCATATTTGAATGAGTGAGCGGGCACCACCCTGTCGTCATGATCACCTGTGGTGACCAGGATGGCGGGATAATCTTTCTGGTCCGAAATATTATGAAGGGGTGAATAGTCCAGCAGATATTTGAACTGTTCAGGCTCGTCCGATGATCCATAATCCACGGTCCAGTACCGGCCAATGGTAAATTTGTGGAACCTGAGCATATCCATTACACCTACCATGGGAATGGCTGCTGCAAACAGCTCGGGCCGTTGGTTGACCACTGTTCCGATCAGCAGTCCGCCGTTGGACCCTCCATAGATGGCCAGCCTCTTGCTGGAGGTATAGTTTTCATCGATCAGATATTTGGCAGCGGCGATGAAGTCATCAAACACATTCTGTTTTTGAAGTACCGTTCCTGCCTCGTGCCACTCTTCTCCATATTCTCCTCCTCCACGGATATTAGCCAGGGCAAATACCCCTCCTTGTTCGAGCCATACAGCCCAGGCGGTATGGAAAGAAGGAGTCTTGGAGATATTAAAACCACCGTAAGCATGGAGGAGGGTAGGATTGGTTCCATCCAATTCCAGTCCTTTTTTATGTACGATAAACATGGGAACCTCAGTTCCATCTTTGCTTGTATAGAATACCTGTTTGGTTTCATAAGCTTCTGTATCGAAGTCTACCTCCGGGGTATAGAACAATTCAGAAATATTCTCTTCAATGTTGTATTTGAAAGTGGTGGTGGGGTAGTTGAAAGATGTGAAACTGTAGAAGGCTGTCTTGTCCTTCATTTTCCCGCTGAATCCGCCCAGGGATCCAATTCCGGGAAGCGCTACTTCGTGCATCATGCTTCCATCCAGATTGTAAACATAGACAGCATTGTGAGCATCCTGAATATAGGAAGCGATGATTTTACCTCCTGCCAGTGTGGCCGATTCCAGGACCTTGCCTTGTTCAGGGATTATATCCACCCAGTTCTCCCGGGAGGGATTATTCAGGTCTATGCCGATCAACCTGTACAGGGGCGCTTCGTTATTGGTGAGTACAAAAAGGAGGTCATCCTTATTGCCGACAGGCATGTAATTGTCGTCAAAGTCTTTGTCAAGCCAGGTGAAAGGGATATCGTCAAGTCCAGCTTTTTTAAAGGCAATGGCAATTCCACTGGTACTTTCCATCACCGTCAGGAACATGTATTGTTCATCTTCAGTAACACCCATACCGAATCCCCATTCCGGGTTAGCCTCGTCCTGGTGGATAAGCAGGTCTTCAGACTGTTCAGTACCCACACGGTGATAATAGATTTTCGCATTGATGTTGGCAGCTTTCAGTTCATCTCCTTCTTCAGGTTCTGCATAACGTGTATAGAAGAAGCCATCCTGGTACCACGACATCCCTGAAAACTTGATCCATTCCAGGTGGTCATCCAGATTCTCTCCGGTCTCCACATCTTTTACAAAGAATTCCCGCCAGTCGGATCCCCCCCTGGAGATTCCATATGCCGCAAATTTTTGGTCGTTTGAAAAGGAGAGTCCTGCAAGAGCTACGGTTCCGTCGTCCGAAAATCCATTGGGGTCGAGAAAAACCTCACCCTCCTCTCCCAGGTTCTTTTTTTTGTAAATGATGTTCTGATTCTGAAGCCCCGTATTGAAGCTGTAGAAATAGAGCTTTCCCTCCTTGAATGGCGTCCCCATTTTCGGGTAGTTCCAGATCTCTGTCATGCGATCTTTCAGTGCTTCCCTGAAAGGAATAGACTCCAGGTAGGAGAAAGTAAGCTCATTCTGGGTCTTTACCCATGCTGCCGTCTCGTCCGACATGTCATCCTCCAACCAGCGGTAAGGATCGGGGACCTCCGTCCCGTGATAATTATCCACCACATCGCCTTTTGCAGTTTCGGGGTACTGGAAGGATTGTTGCTGTGTACAGCTCATTGCCATAACAATTAAAGTGATTGAAAGCAGGTTCTTCATGATTCAGAATTTTGACGTTAAAGTAGATATAATGAGCCTACTCTGCAATGAAAACCGGTATGCTTTTGAATATCTCAAAAAAAAGAGGCTACCTTTTCAAGCAGCCTCTCAATTGGATACCCTTTGCAGGGATTGATCTTAGTTATTCCTTTCGGGCTTGGGAAGAAGCGCTTTTCTTGAAAGCTTCAGTTTGCCATTCTTCTCATCCACGGCAATGAGTTTTACTTCAACTTCCTCGCCCTCTTTCAGGACCTCTTCTACTTTTTCCAGCCTTCTCCACTCGATCTCTGAAATATGGAGCAGTCCATCCTTACCTGGAAGAATCTCCACAAAGGCACCATAAGGCGTGATGGTTTTCACTTTCCCCTTATAGATCTCGCCAGGTTCAGGTACGGCAACAATGCCCTTGATCCAGTTCATGGCTGCATCAATGGCTGCTTTGTCCACTGCAAATACATCCACCAGACCTACATTTTCAATCTCCTCAATGGTGATGGTACTGTTGGTCTGGGCCTGGATCTCCTGGATGACCTTTCCACCAGGTCCAATCACCGCACCGATCATATCCTTAGGAATCTCTATTCTTTCGATCCTGGGGGTATGAGGTTTGTAATCGGGATTAGGCTGTGCAAGGGTTTCGCTCATTTTATCCAGGATATGGAGACGGCCGTTCCTGGCCTGGTCCAACGCCTGGGAAAGAATCTCGTAGGAGAGTCCTTCTACTTTTATATCCATCTGGGTGGCGGTAATCCCGTCGCGGGTACCGGTTACTTTGAAGTCCATATCACCCAGGTGGTCCTCGTCACCGAGGATATCAGACAATACTGCGAATTTATCAGAGTCTTTGTCAGTGATCAGTCCCATTGCAATTCCTGAAACAGGTTTTTTAATCTGAACGCCGGCATCCATCAGTGCCAGTGTTCCGGCACATACGGTAGCCATGGATGAAGATCCATTTGATTCAAGGATGTCAGAAACGATTCTGAGAGTGTAGGGCATATCATCTTCTGAGGGAAGCATTCCTTTCAGCGCCCTGTGCGCCAGTTTGCCGTGTCCCACTTCCCGGCGGCTTGTACCCCTGTTTGGACGGGCATCACCTGTTGAGAAAGCCGGGAAATTATAGTGCAATAAGAATTTGTCGTTCCCTTTTTTAAGCACATCATCGATGAGCTTTGCATCCATCTTGGTTCCAAGTGTAACTGTGGTGATGGATTGTGTTTCACCCCTGGTGAAGACAGCTGAACCATGTGCCGAGGGCAGGTAATCCACTTCGCTCCAGATGGGGCGGATCTCGTCGGTCTTCCTTCCGTCCAATCGAATTTTGTCGTCGAGAATCGCCCGGCGAACCGCTTCTTTCTCCACATCATGGTAGTACTTTCCCACCAGTGTCTCGTCTACTTCACCTTCTTCTCCGGCCTCTTCAACGAGTTTGGCAAGAAACTCTTCTTTCACCTGGCTAAAGGCTTCGCTTCTGGCATGCTTATCAGCATTCCCCGATTTGGCAATTTTGTATGCAGCATCATAGGTCTCTTTCCAGATGCGCTTGCTAAGCTCTTCGTCGCTGACTTCGTGGCAGAATTCTCTTTTCTCCTCTTTCCCTGTCCTTTTGGTCAGTGCAAGCTGGGCTGCACACATGGGCTTGATGGCGTCATGGGCAAATTTGATGGCTTCCAGCATTTCGGCTTCTGAAACCTCCTTCATCTCTCCCTCTACCATCAGGATATTGTCGTAGGTGGCACCAACGATAATCTCAATATCGGCCTCTGCCAGTTGTGAGAAAGTAGGGTTTACCACCAGTTTGCCATCTACCCTTGCCACGCGTGCTTCGGCAATGGGTCCATTGAAAGGCACATCTGATACAGCCAGTGCTGCTGATGCTGCCAGTCCGGCCAGTGCATCGGGAGGTGTGTCTGCCTCAGCCGACATCAGGGTTATGTTGACAAAGGTGTCGGCATGGTAATCGTCCGGGAACAGCGGGCGCAGTGCCCTGTCCACAAGCCTGGCTATAAGAATTTCATAATCAGAAGGCCTGGCTTCACGCTTCAGGAATCCTCCGGGAAATTTTCCCAGTGCGGCATATTTCTCTTTATAATCTACGGAAAGTGGCATGAAGTCCACATCCTCTTTGGCTTTTTTGGCGCTGACCACTGAGGCCAGCATCATGGTATTACCCATGCGAACCATTACGGCACCATCGGCCTGCTTGGCAAGTACACCGGTTTCTATGCTTATTGAGCGACCATCACCTAAATCGATGGTTTCTTGAATTACTTTTGGTTTTGACATAACAATTGATTAACAATATGAATACGAAAAAAGGCAATTGTTCGATTGCCTTTTTTACGTAATAAAAATTCTTTATTTTCTAATCTTGAGGGATTTGATTATGGAGCGATACCTCTCGATATCTTTCTCTTTCAAATAATCAAGCAGTTTCCTCCTCTTACCTACGAGTTTGAGCAGGGCCCTCTGAGTGCTGTAGTCCTTTTTGTTGGTCAGCAGGTGCTGGGTAAGGTGATTGATTCTTGTGGTAAAAATCGCAATCTGGCCTTCGGCTGAACCTGTATCAGCCTCGGATTTGCCATACTTCTTGAAGATTTCCTTCTTTTTCTCCGTTGTTAAATACATCCTGTTTTTCTACTTTAATAAGCTATTTCGAATTTCGAGTTGCAAAGGTATTTATATTTTTTGAAATAGCAATAGATGGTTCGCAGTTTATGTTCCTGTGCCATCGGAGGTTATCGTCTTGATTAACTGGTTGATCTGTGTCCTGGTTCCAAGAGCAAAAAGCTTGTCAGAGGAGGTGAGTATGGTTTCCGGAACCGGATTGATCAGGTAAGAATTGTCCTCCCGTTTCAATCCAACCACATTGGCCCCGGAGGTGTTCAATTGATCCAGTCCGGAAATGGATTTCCCGGCAAAGCAGGCGGCAAGTTTGCTGCAGGAAATCTCTTCCAGTACCACGCTATCAATACTCTGCAACAACATTAGTTCTATAAACTCTACCACATCAGGCTGAGCCAC
>JAGLPR010000085.1 GCA_023137255.1 Bacteroidales bacterium
AGTTTGGCCATGCGCTGTCCGCCTATTTTGTCGGGCATGATCACATTTGTGGCTCCGGCCCGTTTCAGTTTTACATCCGAATTGTCCAGTGAAGCCCGTGATATGATCTTTATACCAGGATTCAGCTCCCTGGCGCTCAGCACCACGAACAGGTTGTCGGCATCTTCAGGCAGGGTGGTGATCATGGCTCGGGCACTCTCCAGGTGAGCCAGTTTAAGCACCTCCTCATCGGCCGCATCCCCTTCCACATACAACATTCCGGGAGTGTCTCTGAGCAGCTGGACAATTTCAGGTTTCTGTTCAATCACCACCACTTTCACATTGTGCTGGGAAAGTTCAATGGTCGCTTGCTTGCCGTTCCGGCCGTATCCGCAGATGACCACATGGCCCGAAATTTTCTCAATCTTTCTTTTCACCTTGTTGTCTTTGTATGAATTCATAAATACGCCTTCCACGATATATCGTGTGAAAGAGGTCACTGCATAAAAAAATATGCCGATGGAAACCACCACCAGGAGGGAGGTAAACCACATTCCACGGTTGTCGAGCTGGTGCACTTCCTCGAAACCGACTGTGGCGATGGTAATGATGGTCTGGTATACAGCTTCGGATGGTGTGAATCCAAGCAGAGAATAACCCAGGGTACCGATTACGATGATGCTGAGGAGCAGCCCAAGTGTAAGATAGGCGTGTTTTAAGCTATTTCTTTTCATGGATTACATCTTCCATTAAACTTGCACCTATCTGACAATCAAGACAACGTTTTTGTTTGCAGAAAACATTGTATAGTTGAAGAAGCGCCTGGCTTTCACGGGCATTTTCCGCAATAATACCAAATTTTTGCCAGTTATGGATCACCTGGTTGGATTCGGCCTTCATTTGCGAGAGGATCTCAACGGCCCTGGAGCCGGATTTGCTTCCCGGTTCAACTCTCTCAAGTGCGTACAGAAACGGGACAATCACATTGATGATTAGCGTGGCTGCCGTGTGTTGACCCAGGTATTTCGGGCAGGGGGGAGAGCATTTTCCAAAAAGGTAATGGGTATCCCAGTATTCGCTGGCACCTGCACGAAACAGCTGTTCCAGTTCAGCCAGTGAACCTGCAGAGAGAATGTTGTCTACCAGTGGAGCTCTTTGGTGCAGGGTGAAGGCGAACTGGGAAATTCTCAGGGTGGGGAAGGAGGCCGGTCTGAGCCTGAGGAATTTCCACAGGTGATGGGGTACAGGATCGCCAGGGAGGAGGTGCCGCAGCTCTAAGTATCGTTCCCAGAGTGAAGAGGGGTACGGTCCCAGCCCTCTGGCAGGGTATAGGAGTCCGGAGTGTCCGAAACAGAGGGCTTCCAGGTCGCTTAGATTGTCCCTGTGATTAGTTAGCTGTTGAAAGGGAATTCCCTTTGAAAGCAGCTCAAAAGGAAGACTGTTTACAGGAAGCCCGAATCCTGATGCCAGGGCGAGGTAAAATGTTTCCTCCTTCCCCCTGTCAGATGATGACCGGAACCCATCCATGCGGAGACTTTTTTGTGCGGTTCGCTGGGTCTGCAGTCTGTTGAGCCACTGTTTTAGCTTATGAGGTGGAAAATCTTTAATGTAACTGCTGCAGGGGAGCCAGTTATCATTTTTCTTCAGTGCTTCATAACGTAAAATCAGGGAGGTAGGGTAGTCCGGAACCATAGTGTGGATCCGGCGTCCCAGGCTGTTGGTAATGTCCGAATCATAATCCCCGACCACATGAAGAATCACGTTGTTGTAACCCGGATCGATGTGGTGTCCGTGTCTGTACCAGTCGGAGGCGCGTCGGTGCACCTCCACATTCCCGGCCCACATTAAGTGGTCCAGTCTGATTCTGGCATTGAAGAAATCGGGACCCGCATGGAAATTTTGTTCGCCCGGAAGCAGAACCATGAGTTTCCTGCCACAGGTGGTATGCAGGGCCTTCCCCTTATAAAGCCTGTGTTTCCAGATAAACTGAATAAAATCCTCACCTGCCATCACAGGTTGATGTGATGACCGGGATATTTTCAGTCAGGAAAAGACTAGAAAGAGTATGCCAGTCCGGCTGTGATCTCCACGGTACGGATCAGAAATTCAGCATCCAGTGGCGGCACATCTTCGGCCACACCCTGAAACAGATCAAACGAGTATGTGTTTTTGAATTTGGACTGGAAAAAATCCGCAGCAAGTTTCAGCGCCAGGTTCGAATTGAGTTTATACCTGATTCCCCCTCCGGCCATAAAACCGAATGAAACGCTGTTGTAACTGGTGTGGGAATAGATGCTTGTGCCGTCAAAATTTATTCTTAACTCCTGGTCGGGGGGCTTGATAAAGCTGATGCCTGCCAGTCCCCTGAAATCAAAATAGAGTCTTTGAGAGGCCCGGATGGAGAAGTGGGGTCCGATAAAAAGATTGATGTAGTTCCAGAAACCGGAGCCATACAGGATCTCGGCATCATCCGGAATATCAATGATGCTCGAAGCATTCTCTTCAATGTATCTGATCATATCATTGACCAGGGAGTCGCGCAGGGCGTAACTGGATCCGAAGGAGAAGGAACCGCCGATCCCGAAATAGGAAACAGGGAAGTATCCTGCATCAAATTTAATGGCCCCTCCCGTCTTGGCATACCCATTGCTGGCAAGGTCGCCTGTAGAAGCGAAGTCGCCTTGCGGCAGGGTGGCTCCGAATGAAATACTGGCAAAATTTTGCTGAGCAAATGCCGGCAGACTGGCCAGAGCTAAGAGTATGGTGAAGATATATGCTGTTTTTCTCATCTCATTACTTGTTTAGGTATCATTCTCACTTTTATTAACGTAATATGACAGGTTAAAAATATACAAATTCTATCTTTTTCTTTTAATTGGCATGGTCATGCAACGGACCCCGCCTCCTCCGCGGGAAAGTTCAGCCCCGTCGATGGTCAGTACATATTTTTGGATGGAGGATAGATCTGTTTTTCCATCCAGTACATCCTTCGATTTGATAATTTCGTAGCCCGACTGGTGCAGGTTCTCCAGGGTATG
>JAGLPR010000086.1 GCA_023137255.1 Bacteroidales bacterium
GCACCACTGTGCCACTGCTCTCTCTCCTGGGTCATTGTATCCTTTTTGCCCCCGCAGAATGAAGGTCTTAACTCCATTCCCAGGGCACCCAGGGCACTGACCAGGTTGTCCACATTGCGGATGGAGACAACCTTGCCATTGTCCAGATCGATCTGGATGGTCTGGTATTTGTTCGATTTCAGGATCAGTGGTTCATACACCATGCAGGAGTTCTTGTCGAGCAGGGTAAAGGTCATATCGAGGTGAATAAATGATTCTGGTGAGGAGGGTAGCTCCTGCACCAGAATATGGTGCTTCTCCTTGCGGTCGGCAAGCATTTTGACCAGGAAGTCGATGCCTTTAGAAGAGGTGCGGCTTCCCAATCCAACCAATGTAATGTTTTCGGCCGCAATCAGCAGGTCCCCGCCTTCGAAGCTGATCTCCTCCCTGGCAGCCACTCCCTCGTCGGGGTACACCGTCTGTACTCTGAAACGGGGATGGTAGTCAAAGATTGCCTGCATGATCAGTGCTTCCCTGTCCCTGACCCGGTTTGCCATCTTTGAGATGAGCACACGGTCGCCCAGTGCAACTGATGCATCACGGGTAAAGAAAAAGTTGTGAAGGGGTTGGAGGGAGTAGTGTTCATTACTCAGGTAGCCGGTGAGGGTTTCACGTTCAAGGGGGACCCCCTGGACCAGCTGCTTCGCCAGCTGTACTTCATTAAGATCGAGCAGCTTGCCGATAAGCTTGGGGTGACCCTCATGATAGCACGCTTTTTTAACAATTTTCTGTCGGATCTCATCGGATCTCAGGATATCTTTCAGCAGGTCCATGACCCGGAAAGTGGGAACCAGGTGTTGAAGCAAGCACTCCAGCTGGTTGTACTCCCTTCTCGCCACAGCGAGATTAAGAATATCGCTATAGAGGGCACGCTCCGCATTTTTGGGGGTCATGTTCTCCACCTCCGGACCCGGCGGGTGAAGAATAACCCCTTCAAGATCTCCAATTTCGGAATATACCTGGATGGCCGACATGCTTCAAAGGTAATAATAGATTTAACAGGTGATTCAGCCGGAAAACCCATTCCGCTTATGGGTGCCGTCACAATAGGGTTTGCTGGAGGAGTCCCCGCACCTGCATAGGTAAATTGTATCTTTCTGCTCAACGAGTCCGGTACCGGGGAGTTTGATCTCAAATGAACCTGAAACTTTCAGGGGTCCGCCAGCAATTACTTTGAACACAGCTTTTTCATTATCCATAGACATCGCACTAATCTGTAAAACCAATTTTCCTGTGGGTCCCGTCGCAATAAGGCAAGCTGTGTGAGGAACCGCACCTGCAAAATGAAGTCATGGTGGTGGGCTTCAGCTCCTGGTCATCGGTACCGATCACGGTATATAGTCCCTCCACCACTATGGGCCCGTCCTTCATGATCTTGATTTTGGACCGCTGAGGAGTCCCGGAAAGGGTTTTCGGATTCTCCTCTTCCCGGGTGCCGTGCCTCTGGGCTTTCTGCTCTTCGCTGGTGAGGTCCTTGTTGTACTTCCAGATCAGGGCCTGGGTGGGACATTTATTGACCACCTCGAGAATACGACGGGTGGGTGCCCCTTCCATATTCACCCATGGCCTTCTTCCCGGATTAAAAACTTCGATCAGTTCCCTGAAACAGGTAGTGGCATGGATACATTTTGAAGGTATCCAGAAAACCGTGATTTCACCATTGGTATATTGTCTGTTCCGGGGATCTGACATATGTTGCTTGAAGTGATTATTCAGCATTAAAAAACAAACTCAGGTTGGGAATGTTCAAATGGATTTTCCGGGGCTCTTTGTTAAGCTATTATTAAGGATTGCCATCACTCAGAGGGTCTTCTGAAATGCGAGGAGGGCCGGATTCATAGACAGATGATTCTAATAACTTGTATTTCAGTTCATACGGAGGATGTAATGATTCTGATATTTGATTCAGCCTGATTAAACTAATGTTAAGGATCTAATTAAAATTAACACACTCATAACATAGGGGATACGATTAAGTTACAACACTCATTTTAATTTACATCAGAGACTTATTGATCTAGAATGAAGTAATGAGAAAAATTGCAAGCCTGTTAGCGATAGTAGTTTGGGTAACCGGGCTGATGGCCCAACCATCCAATGCGCCTGATCTGATGGCTCTTGCTGAGCCTGGCACTTCGGGCAGCTCAGACGGTGAGCCTGCTGCCGCAGGAATTATTCGTGGAAAGATCTTGGATGCCACCACAGGTGAAGCCCTGATCGGGGCCAATGTATTCCTTTCCGGGACCACAACGGGAACCATTACCGACTTTGACGGGAACTTTACGCTGACCAATGTAACACCTGGAGTAGTGAGTGTAACAGCTTCTTATATCTCTTATGAGACGCAGGTGTTCAACGGTGTGGTGGTGCCAGCAGGAAAAGTGGTGATTCTGAATGCCAATCTGGATCTCTCCTCTCAACAGATCGAGGAGGTAGTGGTAAAAGCCCGGAAGCGGGAACAGACCGAGGCGGCGGTCCTGGTAATGAAGAAAAGGATGCCTACAGTGCTGGATGGGATCTCCTCACAGCAGATTTCCAGACTGGGCGATAGTGATGCCGCCTCTGCTCTGAAAAGAGTGACGGGGGTCTCCGTCCAGGGAGGTAAATATGTGTATGTGCGGGGACTAAGCGATCGCTACAGCAATACAACACTGAATGGAGCACAGATACCCGGACTCGATCCTGAGAGGAATACGGTGCAAATGGACCTCTTTCCCAGCAACATCATTGAGAACCTGATCGTATTCAAAACCTTTTCACCCGATTTGCCAGGGAACAGTACTGGAGGGCTTGTCAATATTGTCACAAAGGATTTCCCGGAGAGATTCAATTTGCAGTTTTCTGCTGCTCTTGGTTACAATAGCCAGGCGCACCTGCGGAATGATTTCCTGAGTTATAAAGGAGGTTCGACCGACTGGTTGGGAATGGACGACGGAACTCGTTCTGTTCCCGGTGAAGTGGATGAGCTTACGGAATCAGGTCAGCTGCCCTATATCTACACTGGAGCCGATGAAACGCTGGGTGTGATTTCCAGGGGATTCAACAAATCCATGGACAATACCACCAGTAGTTCCTTCCTGGATCAGTCCTACTCATTTTCAGTGGGCAACAGGGTAAGCCTGTTCAATCGTGACCTGGGATTCAACCTCTCGGCCAGCTACTCCAGGGATTATGAGATGTACACTGGCGGCAGGGATGAGAAGTACTCGGTGACCGCACCGGACGAGCCGGCTCCAAAACGGCTGGTGGAAGACAACATGGGTACCGAATCGGCCATATGGTCGGGTCTTGCCAACCTCTCATATAAGATCAATAATAACAATATGATAGGCTTCACTGTCATGCGCAATCAGAGTGGAGTGAAAAGCTCGCGTTACAATATAGGTGTGGCGGCAGATCCGGACCAGGAAGATATTATTGAGCAAAAGCTGGGATGGCTGGAACGAAGCATTGCTTCCTTCCAGGCCAGGGGCAAGCATGTGTTCCCCGGATTGAACAATGCCACCATCGACTGGATGGGTTCCTATACAATGGCTACTCAGGATGAACCCGATCTGCGTTTCTTCTTTATGGACTACGATACCGATGAATCATCGGGGGAGTATAACAATTATGTGGTGCGACTGAACAACCTGCCCGCCAGATTCTACAGGGAGATGTCTGAAACCAATACCGACGTGAAACTAAACTACACTCAGCCGTTCAGGATGGCAGGACGCAATGCCAAACTGAAATTTGGGGGTTCATATGTGGAGAAGAACCGTCTTTCGGTGGAAAATAAATTCGATGTGAAGCGTCAGGGTGGCATTCAGTTTGATGGCACTGCAGCCGATTTCCTGAGGGACGAGAACATCGTGGATGGCCCGGGCCAGTATAATATGGTGTACTATGCCAACTCGAATCTCACAGACCATAAGAACAGCTATGATGGTTCAGAAAGCGTTGTGGGCGCTTATGGCATGGTTGATCTGTCAGTATCCGAACAGGTAAGGCTTGTGACCGGACTGAGGTACGAATTGTCAGAGGTATTTGTGGAGAACCATGTGGATACCATTGAATATCCCACCAAGGGGGACGATTACGACAATGGAGGATTCATGGATAATGACTTCCTGCCTTCACTGAACCTGGTATACAGTCCGTTCGAAGATATGAATTTCAGAGTAGGATACGGACGTACCGTGGCACGTCCCGTATTTCGGGAGTTGGCCCCTTACGCATCATACGATTACAAAGCCGGACTGAGAAAGATTGGAAATCCCAAGCTGGCGAAAACCACAGTTGATAATGTGGATTTCAGGTGGGATTGGTTTGCCCGTCCTGGTGAAATTTTATCGGTGAGCGCGTTCTATAAATACTTTACCAATCCCATTGAGCTTCGTGACAAGGAGCAGGCGGCTAACCCTGAGATCCACTACGAGAATATTGACAATTCCACACTTTACGGACTTGAGTTTGAATTCCGCAAGCGACTGGACATGGTGGAAGCCCTCAGGAATTTTTCCCTGGGTGCCAATGTGACCCTGGTTAAGTCCATTGTGAAGGAAGATTCAACCCGGCTGGCATCTGCCAGACTGGTGGATCCTGACTGGGCCGAGACCCGGCCCATGTTCGGACAATCACCATATGTGATCAACTCCTACCTGAACTATCACAACTTTGAAAAGGGCTGGGACATAAATCTGGGATACAATGTGTCGGGAGAGAAACTGATACTGGTGAACAAGGCGGCTACTCCGGATGTGTACGAACAGCCTTTCCCCATGCTTGATTTCAACATTAGCAAGCAGTTTAAGAACAACATCAATGTGAAGTTTTCAGCCGATAATCTGCTGAATCCCGACTTTGAGCAGACCTATGACTTCGGCTCCTCTACCGGCTATTTCAGAAAATTTAAAATGGGACGCAGTTTCTCACTGAGCCTCACCTATCTGATACATTAACATAAACCAAAAATGAAGAAGATGAAAAGAATTTTTACCCTGATTGTTGTAATGATCACCGGTGTTGCCGGTTTGATTGCTGCGGACGTGATCGTTACCGATGCTGTTATGCAGGCAGCGGGCACAGACGTGAACTGGTCCAGTGACAATATCTATATCCTTGATGGATTTGTATTTGTCAATGACGGACAGACCCTTACCATTGAAGCCGGAACGGTTATAAAAGGTAAACCGGGACAGGAAGAGAATGCTTCAGCCCTGATAATTGCCAGGGGTGGTAAGATCATGGCGAACGGAACAGCATCTATGCCGATTATTTTTACTGCAGAAGCCGACGATCTGGCGGGTTCTGTAGCCGACAAAGCAGTTGGACTGTGGGGCGGGGTCATTGTGCTTGGAAAGGGAGCCACCAACAATTCAACAGCCGAAAAGGCCATTGAAGGGATCCCGACCTCCGAAACACGCGGACTCTATGGAGCCGATCCTGTAATTGCAGATGATAACTCGGGATCCATGAGCTATGTTTCCATCCGCCATGGCGGCACCAATATTGGTGAAGGAAACGAGATCAACGGTCTTACCCTGGGAGCTGTTGGAAGTGGGTCTACTTTCTCCCATGTGGAGGTGGTTGCCAACGCCGACGATGGTGTAGAGTGGTTCGGTGGAGCCCCTAAATGTGACCACATTCTGGTTGCATGGGTAGGTGACGACTCGTTCGACTATGATGAAGGTTTCACAGGAATGAACCAGTTTATGGTTGCCATTCAGAGTACAGATGAAGGCGACCGGCTGGGAGAGCATGATGGCGGTCCCAGCTCCAACGAACTTGGTACACCCTTTGCAAACCCCGTATTTTCTAATGTGACCTATGTGGGTCGTGGACCCTCTGCTGGTAAAAGGGTAGTGACCTTCCGCGACAATGCAGGTGGCGAGTACCACAATTCCATCTTTGCCGAGCAGACCAGTGGAATCGACATAGAATACCGCGAGGATAACGGCGGATCATCTACAGGACAGTGTTCTTACAGCCAGTGGACCGATGAAGGAATCCTGAAGCTTGAGAAAAACATATTCCAGAATGTGGCTGACGGAACAGGAGCAGCTATTTTTAAAGTGGCTTCGGAGCAGGATGATAGCAAGAACGACCTGTTTTCAGTTCCTGATGCAGCCAAGACGGCTTTTGCCGACTATTTTGCCTCAGCAGGCAACAGTGTGAGGGATGTGGGTGTGGATGCTGACAATCCCACTGCCAGTGGTGATATTTCAGGAGCAGATTTTAGCGGTCTGGATGCATGGTTTACCCGGGTTACTTACAAAGGAGCTTTTGACTTAGGTGAAAACTGGGCCGCAGGCTGGAGCCTTTCTCTGGGCAATGTGATTGCCAGATATCCGTTGTCTGTGACACAAGAAAAGGCAGATGGAATCAGGGTAAAACTCTATCCCAACCCGGTGACTGAATTTGCGACCATCGAGTTTGATAACATACATGGTGTGAACCACAGTTTCCACCTTTTTGATATGACAGGACGTGAGGTGAATGTGATAAAGAACATACATGGCAGCAGCCTCCGCTTCGAAAGAGAAGGGTTGAACGACGGTTTATACATATACCGCTTGTCCGGTGAAAACGGCGCTGTGGCAGAAGGCAAAATATTACTGAGGTAGTGTCTTATATAAATCCGGCCTCGATGCCACGCACAATATCTTCGATGACCCGGTCAGCTCCTTCAGGATCATACTCAGCTTTCAGGTTGTTTCCAAAGATCCTGGCAATGCCCTGCCAGAAAAAGGCAGTGATACTCCCTCTCAGCTCCTTGATCACTTGGTAGGAGGTACGGCCGGTTTCACGGTCTATCAGTTTAACCAGGATAATTCCCTGGGTCACCGTCAGTTTTTTAACCTCTTTCTCGAACTGCCCCATGATCTCCTTCTCGGTTTTCTGGATATACACTTTTTGTTCCTTCTCATTCTCTATGGAGGCCAGCTGATCGTCCAGCTCCTTGAGTTTCGTCCCGGCGATTTTAGAATATGGATACGCTTTTTTCACATTGCGGATCAGCCTCCTGTATTTTCTTTTCAGATAGAGGTAATCAAAATCCCTGCGGTCATATACCCTTACCTCGGGCAGTTCGATCAGTGGTATTGTATCGCTGCCTTGAACCACCACCCTGGTGACCCCGGAATTGTCCTTTTGTTCTGTCTGTCCCGAAAGATGTGGAGAAACAGACAGTAGTACTGTAATCAGGAATATATATAACAGCTTTGATCTCAACATGAGATATTTTCAATTTCTTAACTTACATGTAATATTAAGGCAATCAAAAACTATACCGCTTTGTACTCTTTTACCCCTTGTAAAGTTACAGAAATGAGCCGA
>JAGLPR010000087.1 GCA_023137255.1 Bacteroidales bacterium
AAAACACTGGAGGAGATCCAGGACTCGGAGATGCGTTACCTCGAATCGTTCGAAAAGCATCCACTGCGAACTCAATGGCGCTATTTCTGGAAAGCATTCTTCAACATTGTATTCAGAAAGGCGCGGTCAGCTTAATTAAGGCATGCCTGTGGAATTTGATTATCTTCGCAAAAATCGTTTGATAAGATGATACTGCTTACCGGTGGAACAGGACTTCTGGGATCACACCTGCTGTATGAGCTGGTACGTGGGCGGGCGGAGGTGGTGGCGCTGAAACGGCCCTCTTCTGATCTGGAGGAGCTTAGGCGGGTTTTTGGCTATTATACCGACGAGGTGGAAGAGCTGTTCAGGCGCATCGACTGGATGGACGCCGACCTGCTGAATCAGGCAGAGGTGGAGCGGGCACTGATCGATGTGGAGCAGGTCTACCACTGTGCAGGCATGATCTCTTTTCAACCCCGCGACCGCCAGCAGATGATCCGGTTCAATGTGGAGAGTACAGCCAATGTGGTAAATGCCTGCCTGTCCGCAGGAGTGAATAAGCTGCTCCATGTATCCTCCACCTCGGCCATTGGAAGGCCCCCTGAAGACTCGCCAGCCAGAGAGTCGATGATCTGGGCCCACTCCAAAACAAGCACCGGCTATGCCGAATCGAAGTTCCAGTCAGAAATGGAAGTATGGCGGGGCATAGAAGAGGGTTTGAAGGCGGTGATCGTTAATCCCTCCATTATCCTGGGAGCAGGTTTCTGGGAGCGTGGAAGTTCCTCCATGTTCAGCCGGGTGGCTGGCGGATTAAAGTATGCGGCACCCGGAGTCACCGGTTACGTGGGGGTGCAGGATGTGGTGTCGGCCATGACCCAACTGATGAATTCTGACATTTCAGGAGAGCGGTTTATCATTAGTGAAGGGGACTACTCCTACCAGCAGATGTTTGAGATGATCGGCCAGTCGCTGGGTGTTCAGCGGGAGCTGAAACAGGTTTCTGCCCCTTTGATGAGAAACCTGGTCCGCATGGATGTGCTGGCAGGCTTTTTCACCGGAAAACGACGCATTACCTCCGAACATGTTAGGGCCGCCTTCAGCAAGGTCCGGTTCTCTACGGAAAAGATCATTCAAGCCACCGGCATGAAGTTTGCTCCCCTGGAGCAGGTCATTGAACAGGTGGCTGGGCATTACCGGGAAGATCATACTGGTTTGCGCTAAGCCATTCTTGAACTTCAATATCGAGATCGTCATCGCTAATTTTGAGACCATCTGCAATTTCTTTTTGAGAATCTAATATTTCTTTCCTCTGATCTTCCGTAAGTATGAATGTAGAATCCTCAGCCTTCTTGTCTAAAATGGTCTTGATTTTCATAGCTCAGGCATTTTCTCAAAGCTACTAAAAAGACTTGAAAGCTTTAGAAAATGCTGGTTTCGATAGCGCCTGGTTAAAACAACAATCCCCCTCCCTGAAAACCATGTGAACCCCTTTGGAATGGGAGGGGGATCGTCCGCTTACGCTGATCTGGTTATATATGTGCCGGGGTGAAAAATATCAGCATGTAGTTCCCAAAAAAATAACCCTATTATTAAACTTTTCTGCTATATTTGTTGCCCGATAACAAACAAATAATCAGTTAATCAGATAAAAAAAGTCACGAATGAAAATCGCAAACATTGTAACGAATGTGGTTCTTGGAGCTGCTGTAATTGTGCTGTTCGTTTTCCATTTTACTGGAGGCGATAAGAAAGTAAGTGGTGGGGATGCTGCTGCAGCTGTTATGGCCGATCCGTCCGATATCAGTATTGCATACTTTAACATGGATTCAGTGATGTCGCAGTGGGACCTATATTTTGGTTACCAGCAGGAGCTTCAGCAGAAGCAGACCGAAATGGAAGCTGACTTTGCAGGCCGCACCGAGACCTTCTACCAGAGTGTTCAGGATGCACAATATAAGATTCAGAAAGGACTTGTAACACGCAGCGAAGCAGAACAGCTTCAGCAGCAACTGGCCACCGAAGAGCAGAACCTGATGACCCTTCAGAATCAGTATGCAGCCGAGCTGCAGGAAGAGGGAATGGTGAGAAACCGCAAAATGCTCGATATGATTGAGCAGTATGTAAACGAGCTAAGCCTGGCCAAAGGTTACAGCTATGTCTACTCTTACTCTTTTGGCGGAAACCTGATCTATGGTGCCAAACCTTACGACATCACCGTACAGGTGGTTGAAGGACTGAACGAAAAATTTCAGCAGGGAGCTGAAATGGAGTAATGGGTTTTGCTGATGCATACCTGCTGAAGGCCGGTTTGCGTGAGGCGCTCATTGAACCGGAACCCCATCCCGGGCTAAAAATATCTGTTATTATACCGGTATTCAACGAATCCGGGCTCGAAAGATGCCTGGATTCTTTGTTTCAATGCAGTTGTGGAGCTTCGGGTGGTGAATTCCACGCCGAGGTGCTGATCCTGATCAATGCACCTGCTGATGTGGCCGAAGAGGTCCTGAAGCAGAATTATGCCACCCAAGAGGCTGCCCTTGCCTGGATTGAGAATCACCCCCACCCTTTCATTAACTTTCACGTGATGCTTGACCACTCCTTCGGGAAGAAGGAGGCAGGGGTAGGTATGGCCCGGAAAATCCTGATGGATGAAGCGGTGCGTCGTTTCAGCTTGCTTGACCGGCCTGA
>JAGLPR010000088.1 GCA_023137255.1 Bacteroidales bacterium
GGGATCAGGAGCCCCCGCATTGCAGTGCTGGGGCTCAATCCACATGCCGGCGAAGATGGACTGCTGGGTAGTGAGGAAGAGGAGGTGATCATCCCCGCCATCAAAAAGGCCAAGCAGAAAGGCATCACAGCACTGGGACCCTTTGCCGCAGATGGCTTTTTCGGAGCCGGACGTTTCAGCCGTTTTGATGCTGTTCTGGCCATGTACCACGACCAGGGTCTTGCCCCCTTTAAATCGCTCAGCATGGAGAGTGGTGTAAACTATACCGCAGGACTTCCCGTGGTAAGAACCAGTCCGGCCCACGGAACCGCATTCGAACTGGCCGGAAAAAATGAGGCTTCCATCACTTCCTTCAGAAATGCACTCTACCTGGCCATCGATGTGGCCCGCAACAGGAAACTTTATGATGAGATCTCCAGCGATCCTCTTGCGGTGGGTAAAACCAGCAACGGGAGCAGGGATGAGTCGCCCGAGGACCTTGAAGCGCCGGCAGGATCTTAACCGGCAGTCTCGCTAATCATAACGGACCACCTTCTGCTGATTATAGACAAACTGGAACAGCTGGTCTTCCACAGGAAAACAGAACATATAGTACTCTGTGTCGAAGTGCTCCGGAAAATAGACATATCCGCTGATCACCTCACCCGGAAGCACCAGACACCGACGAAAGATCTCCTCGTTTATCAGCTCTTTCTCCTCATTAATCATCTCCATATCCGACTTAATCTGCTTATCCTGTGATATATAGTAATCGGCTGTGCCAATGGTATTGAAGACCGCATCGGCGATATAAGCAGGATTCTCGGTGGTAATAAATGCAGCCGTGGTGGCCAGAAGGCCTATTCCGGCATCAAGAAATCCAAGAAATGAGTTGGCATCTTTCTCCCCCTCTTTGTTTTCAATTTTCTGATCGTAATTGAGCAGCACTTTTTCCGGATGAACAGCCATTCGGGGAGGCAGCATGGAGGAATCAGCAGCAGCGCGGTCGAGCAACACATAATAGAAATCTTTGGGACGGATGGTAAGTGTCTCTTCGGTACCGTTGATGATCACAAAATCAAACACCAGGTAAGCATCATAAATTCCGTCAAAACCCAACTCTACATCAATGCCATCGTTTCCCAGGGAAATGTATTCCCGCCCCATGGCATAATTTCCTTCAGGCGCTTCGGGAGAAATCTGTGTCACCACCCGCGGTGCAGTACAGGACCAAAGGAACAGAAACAGGACGAGGCAGATCTTTTTCATAACAGGGTTTGATGACAATGAAACTGACACAAAAACCCTGCCGAAAACAAGGACAGTTAAACCTTACCCGATCAGGGTGCGATACTCGTCTGCCGGAATCAGGTCATCAAGTTGTGCCGGATTGGAAAGTTTCACTCTGATCATCCATCCACCTTCGAATGGCTCTGAATTCACCAGCTCGGGGGTATCTTCCAGAGCAGGGTTCACCTCCATAATTTCACCATCCACAGGCATATAGAGGTCCGAAACGGTCTTCACAGCCTCAATGGTTCCAAAAGTTTCACCTAAGGACAGGGTCTCACCCTTTGTTTCAATTTCAATGAATACCACATCACCCAGTTCACCCTGGGCAAAATCGCTTACTCCAATCACAATTTCGTCACCTTCCACACGAATCCATTCGTGTTCGGCGGTGTACTTTAAACTGTCAGGTACATTCATATAAAAAGGTTATTTTGTTTGCTGCTCAAACGTTACATTAACTTCCTATCCAAATGTAATAATTTTGACTGATAAACCGACCTGCTTTTTATCATACTGGCACGCTTACAATGTGAAGGTAAGGCTGAACCCGACATTGTAGTTGGCATTGGGGTAACTATTTGATATGTATGGCGTTGTAAGACGCTGGTCGTAAAATGCCCTCACTATAAATTTATCGCTCAGCATGTAGTCTACAGAAGCCTTCAGACTGAAAATGGTCTGTCCGGCAGTGATCTCGCTGCCCGACAAATCTTCCAGTTTACGAATCACCGTGCGGTTGTTCCTCATGGAGAGATCGACCCGGACGTTCAGGTCGCTGGAGAACTCCTTCTGGTTGATGATCAGCGGCACTTCATTGAAGCGGTATCCCGCACCCACAATAAACTCGGCACTGTTTACTTCATTTACCTGGGTATTGGCCATATTCATGGCCACCGTTCTCGAACGTCTGTACTCGACTCGTGTGGTCAGGCTGTTCTTCCAGTCCATGTTGATATCGAACAGGGGACTGAAATTTTCATTGATGCTTACCGTATTGATGTTGCTCTCCACCATGAAGTTCCCCTGCAGGTCGGTGGTATCGGTAATTCCATCCATGATTTCGTAGTAAAACGGGTTGTTGATGAATGAGCCGACACTGTAGGTGGAGCGGTAGGAGTGGTTCATCACAATGGAGTTCACATACTTCTGTAAGGCCTCAATCTTTCCCAGGCCATCAAAACGGATCTGCCAGTTGGGCATGATCTCCAGGATCGATTTTATCGCTTTCATTCCCACATCATCCGGACTTCCTCCTCCGTAAGCCGCCAGGAAAGCCGGGATCAGTACCTCCTGGGAGGTGGGACCGAAACCCGTTTTATATCCTATATGCGCTGTATCGTCAGGTAGTGTGATGCCTGAAGCTGCTTCATATTCATCAGCCAGCCGGTAAGAGATGGTCTTCCTGTAATCATTCTTCAGTTTCTCGAATGAATCGGACGACTCTACTTTCTCGTCGATTTTTTCAAAGGCTGTTCTAAGAGAAATGTAGGACATACTGAAGTTCCCGCTGAACACCCTCCCCCTGAGGTCTTCCTCGGGAAGTGTACCGTCAAGTTTGGCTGTATAATATTCTGTATAGTTTGAGGCGAACATCCGGTTGGCTGTCAGGTCAATTTTCAATCCGCTGAACGGTTCAATGTTCATCCTGGCTGTAAAACGTTCCGTAAGGTTCATTGCATACGGATTATTGAGGATCTGGTCGGTGGTAAGCAGATCTCTTCCAAAGGCATCATAGGCATACCGCTGGTCCTGCCACCCCGATACAAAGCCCCATCCCGGTTCCATCTGTCCGCTCAGCATCTGGGTTCCAAAATAATCCACACCGGGAAGGTAACCAGGAAGCAGCGTACCTCCGCTCCTTGAAAAAGTCAGGTTCAGGGTACGGACACTCATCAGGATTCTTACCGTCGATTCAGCAATAAAGATCAGCGGGCTCTGCCCCTTTTCAATGGTGCCTGTCACCTTCACCGTGGCATTCCGCACGGCCTTGTCCGAAGTAATTCTGATGCGAGTATCGCTGAGGATCTCCGTGCTTACCTCTACGGGCTGATTGTTCTCATCAAATACCTCAACAGCAATGCTCTCTGTCTTCAGATTATGGACCACATACCTGTCGCGTTCTTCCCGCAGATAGAGGTTCTCCCTGGTAAATACCTTGGTCTTTGTCCTGGTCTCCTCCTCCCTTTTCCTGGTGCGGGCATTCCGGTATTTATCGTTGATGCCTTTCAGGTAGGGGACCTTGTTGTACAGGTTTACAAAATTAAGCTGTCCGTTGAGCTGAATGGTATTGGAGTTCTTGATGGTGTTCCCCAGATTGATGGGTCCGGTCATGGGATCATCAGGAATAATGGGACCCACATCCCATCCATAGGTACCACCATACCTGGCACTGGCAGAGGTCCAGTCAAGCAGGGGAATCTTATTGATGGGGATGGTGTATGAGGCATTGAACTGATGAAAATAGCTGGTGGATCGACCAAAGTTCAGAATAGTGTCCCGTAGCGCATCCCATTCATAATCGTGGCCCCATCTGCCCTCAGGCTCATCGATCCGGGCAATATGTGTGGACGAGAAGTCAAACCGGAGGTTGCGGGTGATATCAAACTTCAGGTCAAAATAGCGGTTCCAGTGGAAATCCTTTCTAAAGGTAGGTTCCACATAGAATCCGGGATTGTTGATGTTCTTCACCTGCTTCTCCAGGTAGTAACGATCCATATCGGTCCTGAAGGAGATCCTCGACGGGGTCACATTAAAGTTAAAATCCTTGACCAGCCTGAGCCATTCCGAGCTCATCCACTTAACCGATTTAAAAGGCTGGACATTCTTAGGCCTGGTGTTGAAATTGTAGCTGACATTGCCCCTTACTTTGCGGGTATTGTAAAAATCGAGGTTGGGGTTCCGGCTCACCATTTCGTTCATGGAGAAACTGGCAGACCAGTTGGAGAGGCTGTACACCCGTTTCTTAGCCCCGGCCTTTTGCATCCTCATGTTGGTCACTGCAAATGATTTTCGCTCCACCACGTCTCTGGCGTTTCGGACGATTGAATCTCGTTCAGCCTCAGTTTCTGCCTCGTCAATGGCCTCCTTCAGTGGTATGTCCGGATCGAGCGGATTGTACTCGGGATTCACAACGGCTTTTGAGTAGCTGGCAAATACCGGAATATTTACCCCGCTCTCCTGCTTGAAGAATTTTCCCATCTGGAGGTTGGACGAGACATCGTACTGGATGATCTGTTCACGCTGCCGCTCCTGCACCTTCTGCTCTATGCTTCCAAAACCGGGTTGACTGGTGTTCCCGGCAAAGGTGACATTCCCAAAATCGGCCAGCTTCAGGGTGGCACGTCCGGTGGCGGCCCATCCCCCTTCCTCGTTGAAGTCGGTCAGTCGCAGTTCGTTAAGCCATATTTCACCCGATTTGGGCAATCCGTCATCCTGTCCGTAAGGATTGTTCCCTGCCTTGGGATTTCGTACCCCGATCATGATGGTCCGGATGCTGCTCATGTTGGGGTTCCCGGAGACCGATATGCGGTTCCCCTGCTCATCTACGATGGAGTAGACCGAATTAATGGTAACCTGGCTCTCTGGATCGCTCATGGCGCGGTTCCGTGCCTGTTTCACATCCTTCAACTTGTCCAGTTCCACCTCAAACTTATTAACCGCCGGCCATACAATCAACCGGTCGCTTTCACTATCGTTATTGTATCTGCCGGGTGGAGTAAGCTCCAGGGGAATCTCGTATTCATAATAGTTGTCCTGGTAGTCGGTTCCCAGCCTGATAAAAGCCACCAGCTCATTGTGTTCCAGCACCTCCCCTGGAATGGCCTCGGCATGTGCCTCCATGCGGATCTTCCTATACTGCCGCATATCAAGCTCTGCATTCTTATAAGCCGCTCTGGCATCACCATCGGCCAGCTCCCTCACTTTCAGCACAATGGACTGTTCATTCAGTTGCCTGAGCTGCGGCTGCATGGGATCGATCTGACGGGTGAATCCTGGTGGAAGCACATAGTTCACCGGCTCCTTGCCTGCATTCTCCTCAATGTTAACTGCCGAAATGGCCAGTTCCCCAAGGGGTGCCTCCACACCGGTCCAGTCCTCGCCTCCCTGGGTAAATGGCAGCTGGTATCGTCTCCACTCTCCACGAACCAGATTGAGCCTGGCAAAGCGGAGAAAGGTGGTGTCCTGGAATCCGGTCATAAACATCCGCATAAACCGGATGGTTTTAAAATCGGAGATATCTCCCACAGTTCTTTCGTAGTTGTAGATGGGGATCCTGAACTGGTACCACGTCACATCGGCTTTCTCCCCGTTTTCGTAGGTCACCCGGTCCACCACCTTGTCCACAATATTGTTCCGGCCCACCTCCAGCTCATTCTTATCTACATCGACCCGGTAGACAAAATAGCTCTCCCCTTCGCTAAGGGTATTATCGCGGTTGATGTCCTCAATATCGGGAAGGGAGGTTCCGGAAGTGGGGTACGATTCAGGATTGTCCAGGTCACTGGGAGAGTTCCCTTCGTGGTTATTGTATTTTTTATAGCGGCTTAAAATATCGAGCTGTGCAGCATCGTGTTGTGAACTCCGGTAATACATGTAGTTGTCAGACGAGGGATCTGTGAAGGCAGCATCCCTGGCAGTCTGGGAAATCAACCCGGCACTAAGCAGGTTATCAATCTCATTCAGGTAATCGTCGGGCTGCTCCGAAAAGTACTGAACCTCGTCTGTGGTTGAGAGCCCGTCCAATCCCACGTCCTGGTATTTACGGGTCTCGTCGCCTGCACTGAAACCGGGGACCAGTGACTGGGTAAGGGGAACCCGGCCCCAGACCGTGGTATCCACTTTTTCGATCAGTTCTGAGGTGGGTAATCCGTTTTCAAATACTTTCCTGGAGTCTTTCAGTACATCCTCGGAGATGTTCCCCAGGTTGAAATAGAGTTGTCCACCTGCATGATCGGGCATCTCGGCAAAGGGATCCATCAACCAGAATTCAATGAACTCCACATTGGCCTGTTCAAAATCGCTGGAGTAGATCTCCCTCATGATTCCTCCCCAGCGATCCTCAGGCATCAACAGGTTCCCTTCGGTTCCAATTCGCTGATAATCATAATTATACGGACCCCGCTCCTCAGGGTAGTAAGCCAGGTTCAGTACCGAGATCCTGGTAGGTATGCCATTGGGATTCTCCTTGTTGGGAAAGATATCCTGTTCATACAACTCGTACACATAGGCACTGGACATGAAATCGGGATTGGCCTTGATGTAGTCGGGGGTACGAGAATCGGGATTCACAAAAAGAGGATCGATATGGTACCACGCCAGCCTGGCACGGTTGTACCCGTATCTCCTGTCGTTATTTAACTCTGCCTCCGCAAAAAAACCCCGCGGAGTACTGGAGAGTTTCCAGGAAGAGAACTGCTTCAGATCAATGGAAGTTTCACTTCCCTCAAAATCATCTATATAAGCGTTCCCCTCCTTCTCAATGGCCTTGGAATGGCCAGGGATCAGCTGGGCAAACTCTCCCACCACCGTAAGTGAAGAGGGTGCCTTGGTCTCAAGAAAGGGGAGCTTATCCACAATGGTGGTCAGCAGCTGTGATTCTGTGCTATAGTTCCCGTTGAGCCCCCATATGGTATTTGAGATCGGTTCGTCACCCACATTCACCTTCTGGGTAAGGGGCCTTTCGGTCAGGTGCAGAGCTGTTGCCCCCAGGTTAAATTTGTCCGAAATCCTGTAATCGAGGTGGGTACCCACCAGGGTCTTGGTCTGAAAGTTAAACAGCGACTGGTTCTCCAGGGAGATACGTATGGGAGTTCCCGATTCAAGAATCCCCTGGTTGATGATGGTTACCCTCCCCAGCATATAATCCACCGTATAGTCGGCTCCCTCCATCAGCTCCCTTCCGCCTGCAGTAACTTTCACCGATCCCTGGGGCACATTCATGGCATTCAGCATGATTTCCGAACTGTTGGAGGAGGAGTACTCCCCGGCAATGAGGAATTTGTTTTTCTCCGCTATCTGCTGTGCCTTGGTCTTGGTGGAATCGTACAACTCCTGGAACACAAACTTCTCCACCGCTTTGTCGGCACTCTCAGCATCCAGGCTGTCCCTGAGAATCTGCTCCAGGTCGGAACCAAACGGTTCCAGCATGGGGAAAAAGACCCTTCCGTTGGAGGGGTTGATGGTTACCCCGCTCATGTAGTCAAAGATTCCATCGGGATAAGGATCCTGCTGAGAGTCCATGTTATCCAGGTTAAGCAGCCTGATTAGGATGGTTTTGTCCAATTCACCCCCGGGCAGATAGTTTACCGCATTCCCTGTCTCGTCGTCGCGGTAGAGCACATCCAGGGTAAAATCATCCTCGGTTACCTGGTAGGCCCCCAGTGCATAGACGTTTTTCATCATCAGGTGCCAGGTGTAAGAGTTGGGAGTAAAATTGGTGGGTTTCAACAGCTTCATCATCAGTGAAGAGGGAGCACTGATCCCGCTGGATTGTGACAACTCCCCCACCTGGAAGGTTTGTCCCCTGTATGTGTATTCATACGCCACTGCCAGGATCTCATCGGTATTCAGGGCAGTATTCAGAGAGATATAGCCCAGCTTGGCATTCAGGTTATATTCACGGGGTGAAAGCAAGCGGGCATTTTCGATCTTTTCAAAATCAGCACCGAGCACCAATCCGGCACCCTCCAGTTCGCTGGTCACATTCTTGATATCCCTGATAGACGAATAGGTAGAGGTAAGCTGATCATAGGCATCGTTCAGGTTGTTCCTTGGATAATCACCGGCTTGTCCGGGATCGCGGTTAAAGAAGACCGGGAAGGGTTCGGCCAGGTCGATTGTGGCCACAATGTTCCTCGACTGTTCAAAATTGGTGGTTTTGTTGGTCACCCACACCTCAATGCGGGTAATGGCTATATCCGAAGTGATCACAGGCAGCCTGGAGAGTGCATCGTTGTAAGTGTCGCGAAAATATTCCGACAGAAAGAAGTGCTTGTTGGCATCGTAATCGTCGACCGTTACCGAAAACTCACTCAACTGAGATCCCCCCTGCACATTGATGACCGACGATTCGCCCCTCTGTTGTGAAAATACACTGGTAACGGTGAGCTTACCGAACTGTAGCTCTGTCTTTAACCCAAAGAGGCTCTGGCTCCCACTAATCAATGAACCGGGTAAGGGAAGATTTACATTTCCCCCTTCAATTTTCTTGATGATCTCATCCTCTTTTCCCGAATACTCCAGTTTGGTCTGGTTCTCAAAATCGAAGGTAGCTTCCGTATTGTAACTGATGTCCATGGCCATTTTGTCCCCGATGGAACCGGCCACGTTCATGATGATCTTCTCATCAAAGGTGAAAGAGGGAACGCTACGCAGCCTCTCATTGATGTTGGGATTGTCCTGCTTGGAAAGATTAAAGCCGAAAATCAGCTCCGCGCTCCCCGAGGGGATAATGTTGATCACATTGGATCCGAAAAGTTTATCAAAGGCCTCACCTCCCACCTGAATGGGCGGAATAAAGGAGAGTTGCTGCTCCAGCGACGAGCCGCTGGATTTCAGCCGCCAGTAATCATTCACCTGTTGCCTGAACTCGTACTTCGCATACTCCTCCATGCTCATCAGGGTGGGGGTACGGTAGTTCCAGCTCCCGATGGTTTCTGAAAAAACATATTTCTTGGTCAGCGGATCATAGATGATCTTTGAATTGACGTTGGAAGGATTCTGTAGGTAGAGGGGAGAATTCAAACCTGACGAGGAGAAGGGATAGGCTCCCCTGTCGGTAAACGGATAATGCAATGTGGAATCCTGAGCATTGGCTCCAAAAGCCAGCAGAAATCCAATGACAATCAGGAATATGTGGTTATACCGATGGCTCACTACATAAACTTCAAGGCAGCCTTCACTACCTCCTCCGCAGATAGGTCGGGCTGCTCTGCTAAAATACGGGTCAGAATCTTCTCTACGGTTTTCTTTGGAAAACCCAGTGCTACTAAAGCAGATAACGCTTCTTCGCGACTGGTATTGTCCTGTGATAAGAATAATTCATCTATTCCCGCACCTAAGCCGACTTTATCTTTCAGGTCCACGATGATCCTCTGGGCCGATTTGGCTCCGATTCCTTTAATTCCCTGCAATACAGCTACATTACCAGCCAGAATGGCATGTGAAATCTCATCCGGGGAAAGAGATGAAAGGATCAGACGCGCAGTATTGGCTCCCACGCCCGAAACAGAGATGAGCATTCTGAAGATCTCGCGCTCCTCCCTGGTGCCGAATCCGTATAGAATCTGGGCATCTTCCCTCACCACGAAATGGAGATAGATTCTTCCGGTATTCTGCTTACTTACCTGGCTGTATGTGAAAACAGAAATATTGATATAGTAGGCCAGATGGCCTGCCTGAACGATCAGATGTGCTGGACTTTTCTCTACAAATTCTCCCTCAATAAACTCATACATACCATTTGGTTTTGGTATGCTAATATAGTAAAATAGG
>JAGLPR010000089.1 GCA_023137255.1 Bacteroidales bacterium
TCGATGTTCAGACCACATTCAAGACCCGTTACGACCTCTTTTGCATCATCTTTGAAACGCTTGAGCGATCCCAGCTCTCCGCCATAGACCACAATGCCGTCTCTGATCAGCCTTACCTTGGAGCTACGCCTGATTTTTCCTTCACGTACCATACACCCGGCAATGGTTCCCACTTTGGTGATCTTGAAAACTTCCAGGATCTCCAGGGTTCCGATGATCTCCTCCTTGATTTCGGGGGAAAGCATGCCCTCCATGGCTGCCTTTATCTCTTCGATGGCATCATAGATAATGGAGTAAAGACGGATATCGATCTGCTCCTTCTCGGCCAGTTTCCTGGCACCCAGTGAGGGTCTCACCTGGAACCCGACCACAATGGCATTGGATGCAGCAGCCAGCAGGATATCCGACTCTGAGATCTGTCCCACGGCCTTGTGTTTAATATTCACCTGAATCTCCTCTGTGCTCAACTTGATCAGAGAATCGGAAAGGGCCTCGATGGATCCGTCCACGTCCCCTTTCACAATCACATTCAGTTCCTGGAAGTTACCAATAGCAATCCGGCGTCCAATCTCATCCAGTGTGATGTGTTTGGTGGTCCTCAGCTCCTGCTCACGTTGTAACTGTTCACGTTTGTTGGCAATCTCCTTGGCCTCCTTGTCGGTATCCATTACATTGAAGTTTTCGCCCGCCTGCGGTGCACCATTCAGACCCAAAATCAGGGTCGGTGTGGAGGGTCCTGCTTCAGTAATCTTCTTTCCCCTTTCGTTGAACATGGCCTTCACATGACCAAAATACTGTCCGGCCAATACTACATCTCCTATTTTCAGGGTACCCGATTCCACCAGGATGGTGGCTACATTGCCCCTTCCCCGGTCGAGGGTCGATTCGATGATGGTACCGCGTGCCCCTTTTTTCGGATTAGCCTTAAGATCGAGAAGCTCCGCTTCAAGCAATACCTTTTCGAGCAACTCTTCAATTTGAATGTTGCCTTTGGCAGAAATCTCCTGGGACTGATATTTTCCTCCCCAGTCTTCCACCATATAGTTCATCTGTGCCAGCTCATCCTTGACCTTTTCAGGATTGGCAGCAGGCAGGTCTATCTTGTTAATTGCAAATACAATGGGGACACCTGCTGCAGCTGCGTGGTTGATGGCCTCCACCGTCTGGGGCTTCACACCGTCATCTGCAGCAACCACAATAATGGCCACATCGGTGATTCGTGCTCCCCTGGCACGCATGGCGGTAAATGCTTCGTGCCCCGGGGTATCGAGGAAAGTGATTCTGCGGCCGTCTCCCAGTTTCACACCATATGCACCGATGTGCTGTGTGATCCCACCGGCTTCACCGGCAATCACATTGGCATTACGTATCACGTCCAGCAATTTGGTTTTCCCGTGGTCCACATGCCCCATCACAGTAACGATGGGTGGCCTTGAAAGAAGATCCTCCGGATCGTCCTCATCATCTTTGATCGACTCGATCACATCCATGCTTACAAACTCGACCTTAAACTCAAATTCATCTGCCACCAGTGCCATGGTCTCTGCATCGAGACGCTGGTTAATGGAAACAAACAGACCCAGGTTCATGCACGTTTGGATCACTTCTGTAGCAGGTACACTCATCATGCTGGCAAGCTCGTTGACAGATACAAACTCTGTTACCTGCAACACATTTTTCTTTTGCTCGAGCTGCTCACTCACCTCCTGCAATTTGGCCTGTACCGCGTCGCGTTTCTCACGCCTGTATTTCGATGTTTTTGATTTGGATCCCTTGCTGGTCAGTTTGGCCAGAGTATCCTTGATCTGTTTTTGTACATCTTCTTCATTGACCTCAGGCCTGGCCCCACGTTTCCTCTTCTTTCCTCCCTTGTCTCTTGCTGCACCAGCTTTGTTCTGCTTATCGATATCCACAGGTCCCGACTCTTTCCTGATCCGCTTTCTCTTCTTCTTCTGGTCGAGGTGCACATCATTGTCCTTGCTGGAAGCCACCGGTTTCTTTTTGGGTTCTCTTTTCTTGGGAAGGTCAATCTTGCCTACCACCCTGGGACCGCTCAATTTCTCTACCCTTGTAGGGATCAGGTTCTCCTCCTCCTTCTTCTTCCCCTCTACCTTCTTCTCCTCTACCTTCTTCTCCTCAACCACATCCTCGGTTTCGGACTCCACCCTTTCGACTTTCGACTTTTGACTTTCTACTTCTTTGCTTTCGACTTTCAACTTTTGACTTTCTACTTCTTTGCTTTGGACTTTTGACTTTTGACTATCTTTTTCCTTGCTTTCAGCTTTCGACTTTCGACTTTCTTCTTCCTTGCTTTCAGCTTTCTGACTTTCGACTTTCGACTTCTTTCCCGGACGCGTCTTCTGATTCATCGAATCCAAATCGATCTTTCCAACTACCTTGGGACCTCCATCTGCAGCTTCTACCTTCGGTTCTACAGTTTTTTCACTCTTTTTGGCCTTTGGCTTTTCCTGCTTTTCAACGGGTGCTTCAGACTTATCCGCAACGGTTTTGGATTCGGCTGCGGGCTTTGATGCCTCAGGCTTCTCTTCCTTTTTAGCCACAGGAGCAGCTTCCTCAACCTTCTGAACAGCAGTATCAGAAGCACCGGCAGTTTTATCTGTAATGAGTAGCTCTTCGGCATCCTCCGGTTCAGCTGCTGCCGGCTCATCGTCCAGCGACAGCGACTCCTGTCTCTCCCTTAGGTTTTTCAGGGTCAGTTTCTCCGATTCCTTCTTTACATTCTGGTCAGAACTGTACTCCTCGAGCAGGAGATCATACAGATCCGGATCCAGCTTGCTGTTTGGGCTAGAATCGATCTCATGTCCCTTCTTCCCAAGATATTCTACGATGGTGGCAATCCCAACGTTAAATTCCCTGGCAGCCTTGCTTAGCCTTGTTGCCTTTCTTTCAGCCATATAATTCTATTCAAATTCTGCTTTAAGCACATTGACCAGTTCTGTGATGGTCTCCTCTTCCAGGTCCGTCCGTTTCACCAGGTCCTCCACAGTCAGATTCAGAACCGATTTGGCTGTATCGCAACCGATGGCTTTCAGCTCATCGAGGACCCAGCTTTCAATTTCATCTGCAAACTCTTCCAGGTTCACATCCTCATCGTCTTCATTGGATTCGCGGTAGACATCAATTTCATAACCTGAAAGCTGACTGGCAAGTTTGATGTTCAATCCTCCTTTTCCAATGGCAAGGGAAACCTCCTTGGGCTGCAGGTATACCTCTGCACGCATCTCCTCCTCATCCAGTTTGATGGAGGCGATCTTTGCCGGACTCAGCGCCCTGGTAATAAACAGCTGGACATTGGTGGTATAATTAATTACATCGATGTTCTCATTTTTCAACTCCCTCACTATACCGTGAATCCGGGATCCTTTCATACCCACGCATGCTCCCACAGGGTCGATCCGCTCATCATAAGACTCCACTGCCACCTTGGCCCTTTCACCGGGCACCCTTACAATTTTCTTGATGGTGATCAGTCCGTCAAAAATCTCAGGAACCTCAAGTTCAAAAAGGCGCTCAAGGAATACCGAAGAGGTACGTGAAAGTATAATCAGCGGATTGGCATTACGCATATCCACCTTCACCACTACCGCCCTGATGGTATCTCCCTTGCGGAAATAATCAGAAGGAATCTGTTCGGTTTTTGGAAGAATCAGTTCATTGCCCTCATCATCGAGGATCAGGATCTCCCTTTTCCAAACCTGGTAAACCTCACCGGTCACCACATCGCCGATGCGATCCTTGTACTTGTTGTAAAGATGGTTCTTCTCCAGTTCCATGATCCTGGCCGATAGATTCTGGCGCAGTGCGAGGATGGCACGTCTTCCAAAATCGCCCAGTTTCACTTCATCGGTCACCTCTTCGCCAGCCTCATAATCATCATCGATCTCCTTGGCCTTGGTAAGTGTGATCTGAATAGCCGAATCTTCCAGTTCATCATCTTCAACAACCTCTCGGTTCCTCCAGATCTCAAAATCGCCCTTGTCTATGTTGATGATGATATCAAAATTCTCATCGGTCCCGTATTTCTTCAGAAGCATGCCCCTGAATACATCTTCCAGGACACTCATCATGGTTACCCGGTCGATATTCTTTAATTCCTTGAATTCGGAAAATGTCTCTATCAAATTAAGATTTTCCATTGTTACTCTGTTGAATCAATTAAATGATATTATTGCTTTCGCTGTTTTTATCTCGTCAAATCTGATCTCTTCGTCGTCACCCTGAACATTCAGAACGATTCCTTTATCAGACACTGTTAGCAGTTTGCCCTTTACCTTAATCCCATCGGTGTACAACACCTCGATGTCACGACCCAGATTCTTCTCATACTGTTGCTTCACCCTGAAGGCACCACCCAGACCCGGAGATGAAACCTCCAGGGAGTAGTCCTCCACATCGCGGTCGAGCGACTCGTTCAGATACCGGCTGATCTTTACACACTCGTCGATCGAGATTCCATCGGGCCTGTCCACATGTACTGTGATGGCATTCCCTGGTTTCACAACCACCTCCACGAGAAAAATATCGCTCCCCCCGGTATACTGCCTCACCAGATCTGCTATGTTTTCGCTTGTAATCATTTTTCACGTAATAAAATAAGGGAGCTAAAGGCCCCCCAGAACTACAATCTCCTAACGACGACGCAAAAGTACTAATAATCATGGGATTTGCAAAAACCAGAACGTTTTTTCACTGATACAAACCCGATTATGATAATAAAAGCATAATTTTGTGCCCAAATGACCCTGATGGGGAAAAGCTCCTCCACAAACAAACTGAAAATCATCAATGATCCCGTGTATGGATTTATAAAAATCCCATACGATGTGGTCTTTGACCTGATCGAACATCCACTGTTTCAGCGATTGCGCAGAATAAGACAATTGGGCCTCACATACTTTGTCTATCCCGGGGCCAACCATACCCGGTTCCAGCATGCTGTGGGCGCAATGCATCTCATGGGCCTGGCCATTGAGGTCATCCGATCGAAGGGGCACCATATCACAGATGAGGAGGCAAAGTCGGTAACCATCACCATTCTGCTTCACGATATCGGGCACGGACCCTTCTCCCACTCCCTGGAGCACAGCCTGATCAAAGCCACCTCCCATGAAACCCTCAGCCTGATGTTCATGGAGCAGCTCAACCATGCATTTGGAGGAGAACTGAAGCTGGCCATTGAGATCTTCAGGAACCAGTATCACAAAAAGTTCCTGCACCAGCTGGTCTCCAGTCAGCTCGACATGGACCGCCTGGACTATCTGAAGAGAGATAGCTTTTTTACCGGGGTAACAGAGGGTGTGATCGGTTCTGACCGGATTATCAAGATGCTGAATGTGCTGGACGATCAGTTGGTGGTGGATGAAAAGGGTATCTACTCCATCGAGAAGTTCCTTATTGCACGCCGGTTGATGTACTGGCAGGTCTACCTTCACCGAACCGTAGTTGCCTCAGAACAGCTGCTGGTGATGATGCTCAAAAGGGCAGAATCGCTTACCTCAGAAGGAGCACATCTATTTGCCACACCTGCCCTTGCCTACTTCCTTCAGCGCGACCATGAGCTCTCCCTTGATCAGTTTGCCCAACTCGACGACATCGATATTCTCGCTTCGGCAAAGAGCTGGTGCAAGCATCCCGACACTGTGTTGTCTATGCTCTCAGACGGTCTGGTCAACCGCAGGCTTTTTTCTGTGGAACTGGGCGACCATCCGTTTCAGACTGAACGTGTATATGCCCTCCGCGAGAGTGTGGCCAGCTCTCTCTCTATCTCTGCAGAGGAAGCTGAATACCTGGTGGTTTCGGACAGCGTCAGTAATTTTGCCTACAGTGATATGGATGACAGGATAGCCATCATGGACAAGAGAGGAAACACCCGAGATATCGCCGAAGCCTCAGATATTTTAAACATATCGGTGCTCTCAAAAACAGTGCGCAAATATTTCCTCTGTTATCCCCGTTTTATAAAAGAATTGAATTAGTTTTAAACCCGTTTTAAATCAACCTGTATGAACTTCACAGCATCTGTTATTGCTGAATTCCTGAAAGGATCGGTGGAGGGCGATCCGGAAGCCTCAGTAAATGATATTTCTAAAATTGAGGAGGGAAAAGCCGGCACACTCTCTTTCCTGGCCAATCCCAAATATGAAAAATACATTTATAAAACAGAGTCCACCATTGTGATTGTCAATGAGGACTTCTCTCCCCAGAAAAGTATCTCTGCCACACTGATCCGCGTCCAGAATGCCTACGAGTCTTTCGCAGCCGCGCTCAGGCTCTATGAACAAAGCAAACCCAAAAAAACCGGAATCAGCAAACTGGCAGGGATCGCCGGTTCGGTCTCCATGGGTAAAAATGTTTATGTGGGAGAGTTCACTGTGGTATCAGAAAACGTTACCCTGGGTGACAACGTGCAACTCTACCCGCAGGTCTATGTAGGTGACAATGTGAAGATCGGGGAGGGAACCATCCTTCACCCGGGGGTAAAAGTTTACGCGGGATGTGTGATCGGAGCAAACTGTGTGATCCATGCCGGAGCCATTATCGGGGGCGACGGATTTGGATTTGCGCCCAGCCAGGAAAACAATTACAAAAAAATACCACAGGTGGGTAAAGTGATTATCGAGGACCATGTGGAGGTAGGTGCCAACACCACCGTGGACCGTGCTACCCTGGGAGCTACCATACTCCGTAAGGGAGTAAAACTGGATAACCTGATCATGATTGGCCACAATGTGGAGGTGGATGAAAATACTGTGATCGCAGCCCAGAGCGGTATATCGGGCTCCTCCAAGGTCGGGAAAAACTGTATGTTCGGGGGACAGGTAGGATTGATTGGTCACATCACCATAGCCAGCGGAGTGAAAATTGCTGCCCAATCGGGTATCACAAAGGACATCAAGGAGGAAGGTATTGTGATCCAGGGATCTCCTGCATTTAAGTTCGGCCCTTACCAGCGCAGCTATTCGGTTTTCAGAAACCTTCCAAAGTTGCTGAACCAGGTAAACGAACTAGAGAAAAAGACTGAGAACCTATAACATATAATAAGGCACCAGTTCCTCTTTATTTTATATATTTGAAGTCGAAGTATGGCGGAAAAACAGAGAACTCTTAAGGCTCCCATTTCATTCAAAGGAAAAGGCCTGCATACGGGGGTTGAAGTCAATATGACCTTCCTCCCTGCCCCCGACAGCCATGGTTATATCTTTAAGCGTACCGACATTGCCGGTCAACCCATTATCAATGCGCTGGCCGAAAATGTGGTGGAAACGGAACGGGGAACCGTCCTTGAAGAGAATGGGGCCCGGATCTCCACCATCGAACATGTCCTGGCCTCTTTTGTGGGGATGGGCATCGACAATGTGCTGGTGGAGGTAGATGGGCCAGAGGCTCCCATCATGGATGGCAGCTCCCGGGAATATGCGGATGCTATTGCAAAGACAGGCGCCGTAGATCAACAGACCGACCGCAAATATTTCATCCTGAAAGAAAAAGTAGAGTATTATGATGAGGAGCATGGGATCCATATCATCGCCTACCCCGACAAGATTCAGAGTATCAATGTGTTGATCGACTATAACTCCGAAATTCTGGGCAACCAGCATGCCTCCCTGGACGAGCTTCAAAGTTTCCAGGAGGAGATCGCTCCCTGCCGGACCTTTGTATTTCTGCACGAATTGGAGTACCTGGTCAAAAACAACCTGATCAAGGGCGGGGATGTGGATAACGCCATTGTAATTGTGGACCGCAAAATGGAGCAGGAGGAGCTGGACCGCCTGGCCGACCTGTTCAACAAACCCCATGTCAGTGTCATGCCCGAAGGAATCCTTAACAATGTGGACCTGCGGTTCTCCAATGAACCTGCCAGGCACAAGCTGCTCGACCTGATGGGCGACCTGGCGCTGGTGGGAAGATGGTTCAAGGCAAAAATCATAGCTACCCGGCCGGGACACCAGAGTAACAATGAGTTTGCCAGGGCCCTGAGGCAGATAATGAAGAAAGCTGCCCTGCAAAAAAAAGTACCGGTCTACAACTGCAATATGGAGCCGTTGATCGACATCAACGAAGTAAAAAGGAGGCTGCCACACCGTTACCCCTTCCTGATGGTAGACAAAGTGATCCATCTCGATGACAAGTCCGTGGTGGGAATTAAGAATGTCACCTCCAATGAACCCTTTTTTGTGGGACACTTCCCCGACGAACCGGTCATGCCCGGGGTACTACAGATAGAGGCTGCCGCACAGGTGGGAGGGATCCTGGTACTGGGAACGGTCCCCGATCCCGAGAATTACTCCTCCTATTTTCTGAAAATCGATAAGGTCAAGTTCAAAAGAAAGGTGATCCCGGGCGATACACTGGTCATTAAAGTGGACCTGCTGGAGCCTGTCAGACGTGGTATCGCACTGGTGTTCGCAGAAATCTTTGTGGGAAACCAGCTGGTAATGGAGGGCGAATTGATGGCACAGATCGTTAAACAAAAAAACAATGATTAACAAACTGTCAAATATCTACAAAGGGGCAAAGATTGCCGACAATGTGACCGTCGAAGCTTTTGCCACTATCTATGGAGATGTGGAGATCGGTTCGGGCAGCTGGATCGGCCCCAATGCTGTGATCATGGACGGTGCGCGGATCGGTAAAAATGTAAAGATATTTCCCGGGGCTGTCATTTCCGGGGATCCGCAGGATCTGAAATTCCAGGGAGAATATACCCTCACTGAAATTGGCGATAACACCATCATCCGGGAGTATGTAACCATCAACAAAGGAACCCGTGCCAAGGAGAAGACTGTGGTTGGAAAGGATTGCCTGATCATGTCTTATTGCCACATTGCCCACGATTGTATCCTGAATGACCGCATCATCATGGGAAGTTATGCCGGACTGGCAGGGGAAGTGGAAGTGGACGATTTTGCAATCATCGGTCCCGGGAGCCTGACCCACCAGTTTGTGAGGATCGGAGCCCATGTGATGATCCAGGGAGGCACCAAAATAAATAAAGATGTGCCGCCCTATTCCATGTCCGGCCGCGATCCGGTATCCTTTACCGGGATCAACTCCATTGGTCTACGCCGCAGGGGATTTGATAAAGACACGATCTACGCTATCCAGGAGGTGTACAGGATTATTTACCAGCGCGGATTGAATATTTCCGATGCCATAGAGTTTGTGGATGCCAACCTTCCTGCTTCCAAAGAGCGGGACGAGATCATCGTCTTTGTACGGGCTTCCAAACGTGGAATTATCCGGGGTTACTTCGACGGGAAAGAGGTGTGATCCCACCCCTGTGCCTGCAGAGGAATTGCATTGCCATCGTTGCCCACCAGCAGGGCAGATCCCTTTTTATCGGTGATATTCCCAATAACGCTTACACCCTGAATGGCCGATACTTTATCATGATCTGACAGTGGCACCGTAAAGAGCAATTCATAATCTTCCCCTCCGTGCAGGGCCACCACCATGGGCTCCATCTGAAACTCCCGTGCCGCTTCAGCTGTCTCATCAGCCACAGGGATCCTTTCGTCGTACACCTGGCAACCACATTCAGAAGCCTTGCATATGTGCAATAGCTCCGAGGATAGTCCGTCAGATATATCGATCATGGCGCCCGGTTTGATTCCTGCTTCCTTCAACTCCAGAAGCACATCTACCCGGGGTTCGGGTTTCAGAAAACGTTCCAGGATATAGTCGTACCCGGATAACTTGGGCTGAAACCCTGGGTCCTCAGCATGCAGCTGCTTCTCGCGTTCCAGGATCTTTAAGCCCATGTAGGCAGCTCCCAAATCGCCGGTTACACAGATCAGCTGGTTGTTTTTTGCCCCGCTGCGCAGTGTCACCTCCTCTTTCAGGGCGGTCCCGATAGCAGTGACCGTAATGACCAATCCGGTCATCGATCCTGAAGTATCGCCTCCCACCAGGTCCACATTGAACCGCTCGCAGGCCAGCTTCACTCCCTCATAAAACTCATCAAGCGCCTCCACTGTAAATTTCCCCGAGATTCCCAGGGAAACTGTAATCTGTCGGGGTGCCGCATTCATGGCATAGACATCCGACAGGTTGACTACCACCGCCTTATAACCCAGGTGCTTCAACGGGGTATAGACCAGATCAAAATGGATTCCTTCCAGCAGCAGATCAGTGGTAACCACCTGGTAATAAGAACCATGATCGATCACTGCGGCATCATCACCCACACCCACTTTGGTGCTCTTCTGTCTGTTGGTAAATCCTGAAGTCAGATGTTCGATCAGGCCAAACTCTCCAAGCTCTTCAATGGTCCGGACTTTCTTTGTTGTCATAACACAAATGTAAGCACAGTTTTGTATATTTGGGCTCTATTTTAAATTAATCTTATTTATAATTAGTGAAGCTTTGACAGATCAGGAAAAGATATTAAGTGAGGTGACGGGCAGTGATTATAAATTTGGTTTCCACACCGATATAGATACAGAAACTATCCCCAAAGGACTGAGTGAGAAGGTAGTTCGCATCATCTCGGCCAAAAAAGAGGAGCCGGAGTGGCTCACCGAAACAAGGCTTAAAGCATTCCGTCACTGGCAGACCATGAAGATGCCTGAATGGGCACACCTGAGGATCCCGGAGATCAACTACCAGGACATCATCTATTACGCTGCCCCCAAACAGGAGGCGAAATACGAGAGCATGGATGAGGTGGATCCCGAACTGCTCGACACCTTCAACAAACTGGGAATCCCCCTGGAGGAGCAGAATCAGCTTGCCGGAGTGGCCGTCGATGCGGTGATGGACAGCGTTTCGGTGAAGACCACTTTCCAGGATACCCTGGCCGACAAAGGAATTATATTCTGCTCCTTCAGCGAGGCGGTCAAAAACCACCCCGACCTGGTGAAGAAATATATGGGTTCGGTGGTTCCCTATACCGACAACTTTTTTGCAGCCCTCAACTCGGCTGTTTTCAGCGACGGCTCTTTCTGCTACATTCCCAAGGGGGTGCATTGTCCCATGGAGCTCTCCACCTATTTCAGGATCAATGCAGCCAATACGGGTCAGTTCGAACGAACCCTGATAGTGGCCGAGGACGACTCCTATGTAAGCTACCTGGAAGGGTGTACCGCCCCCATGCGTGATGAGAATCAGCTTCATGCAGCCATCGTGGAGATTGTGGCCATGGAGAATGCCGAGGTGAAGTATTCGACGGTCCAAAACTGGTACCCGGGCGACAAGAACGGGAAAGGCGGTATCTTCAATTTTGTCACCAAGCGTGGAATCTGCAAGGGCGACAACTCCAAAATCTCCTGGACGCAGGTAGAGACCGGTTCGGCGATTACCTGGAAGTATCCCAGTTGCATCCTCAGGGGAAACAACTCGGTAGGAGAATTTTACTCTGTGGCGGTGACCAACAACTACCAGCAGGCCGATACCGGGACCAAGATGATCCACATCGGGAAAAACACCCGCTCCACCATTATATCCAAAGGGATCAGTGCCGGGAAGAGTGAAAACTCCTACCGCGGACTGGTGAAGGTGCTTAAAGGCGCCGAGAATGCGAGGAACTTCTCGCAATGCGACAGCCTGTTGCTGGGCGACAAGTGCGGGGCACACACCTTCCCTTACCTGGAGGTGGATAACATGAGCGCCATTGTGGAACATGAAGCCACCACCTCCAAGATCGGTGAGGACCAGATTTTTTACTGCAACCAGCGGGGGATCGATACCGAGAATGCCATCAGCCTGATCGTAAACGGATACGCCAAAGAGGTATTGAATAAGCTGCCCATGGAGTTTGCGGTGGAGGCACAAAAATTACTGGCCATTACCCTGGAAGGGAGCGTCGGCTAACGCCGACTTAGTAGAAAGTCTGTAATGTAGAAAGACTGTAAAGTGAATAATAAGAAGAGTATGCTAGAAATAAAGGACTTAAAAGTTAATATAGAGGATAAGGAGATTCTGAAAGGGATCAATCTTTCGGTGAAACCGGGTGAGGTGCATGCCATCATGGGACCCAATGGTTCGGGGAAAAGCACCCTGGCTTCGGCACTTGCGGGACGTGATTATTTTGACATCACCCACGGAAAGATCATCTATGAAGGGAAGGACCTGTTGGAGCTCTCTCCCGAAGACAGGGCCAGGGAGGGAATTTTTCTTGGTTTCCAGTATCCCGTGGAGATCCCGGGGGTAAGCATGGTCAATTTTCTTCGCACGGCCATCAACTCCATGCGGAAGTACAGGAACCAGGATCCGCTTCCTGCAGGTGACTTTCTGAAGCTGATGCGTGAAAAGAAGCAGGTCGTTGAGATCGATTCGGACCTGACCAACCGGTCGGTGAATGAGGGTTTCTCGGGAGGAGAGAAGAAGAAGAACGAGATTTTCCAGATGGCTCTCCTGGAACCAAAACTGGCGATTCTGGATGAAACCGATTCGGGGCTCGATATCGATGCCCTCCGCATTGTATCCAACGGCGTAAATAAGCTCCGTTCCCCTGAAAATGCCACCATCATAATTACTCACTACCAGCGGCTGCTTGACTATATAGTTCCCGATTTTGTACATGTGCTTTACAAGGGACGCATCGTTAAATCGGGTGATAAAAGCCTGGCCAAAGAGCTGGAGGAGCACGGTTACGAATGGATCAAACAGGAAGTGGATGCAGAGATGTAAAACAGGGCAGGAATAGAGAGGTTATGGAAACACTTACGGCAACAGATAAATATGTTGATCTTTTTGAGCAGAAGAGGAACGAGATCAGCAACGGCGATCCGCAGTTTGTAAAGGAAATGCGCGAAGAAGCGATTGCTTCTTTCCGGCAGTCAGGTTTTCCTATACGAAAGGAGGAGCGATATAAGTACACCCACCTGGAGCCTGTATTTGACGGTGAACTCACCTTCGATTTTAATCCCCGGGACATACAGTTCGACGACAATGAACTCTTTCGGTGTGATGTCCCCATGCTCAATTCAAATGTACTTACAGTGCTGAACGGATTCTTTCACCATCCGGAGGAAGCGGCACTGACCGAACTGGACAACGGCATTATTTACGGCAGCCTGAAGGAGGCGATCCACAGACACCCGGGCCTGGTGGAAAAATACCTGGGGAAAATTGCCCAAACAGCAGATGAACCTTTCGTGGCGCTCAACACCGCCTTCTCACAGGATGGTGTTTTCCTCTATGTGCCCAAAGGGGTTCAAATGGATAAACCGATCCAGATCATACACCTGTTGCTTTCAGACAAGAACCTGATGGTGCAGCACCGCAACCTGTTTATACTGGAGAAAAATGCAACTGCCCAGGTCATCGTCTGTGATCACACCCTCTCCCAACATATGTTTCTTACCAACTCGGTGACTGAAGCTTATACCGGCGAGAATGCCGACCTGGACCTGCTTCGGCTTCAGAACGAGCACAACAACTCCTGCCAGGTGACCAACACCTGGATCAGCCAGGATCGCGACTCACGTTGTCAGCACGGCACCATCACCCTGCACGGGGGCATTGTCAGGAACAACCTTCGGATCAGCATGGAGGGCGAAGGTGCCGAAACCAACGCACTCGGTCTTTTCCTTACCGATAAGATGCAACATGTGGACAATTATACAGTGATAGAGCACAATCTACCGCGCTGCACCAGCAACCAGTATTACAAAGGGGTGCTGGACGATATTTCCACAGGTGTCTTTAACGGGAAGATCCATGTACACCCCGATGCACAGAAGACCGAAGCGTTCCAGACCAACAACAACATTCTGCTCACCGATACGGCCAGGATGCATACCAAGCCCCGGTTAGAAATTTATGCCGACGATGTAAAATGCAGTCACGGTGCCACCGTGGGACAGCTGGATGAAGAGGCTCTGTTTTATCTTCAGTCGAGAGGGATCCCAAAGGATGAGAGCCGGCTGATGCTGATGGATGCCTTTACCTGGGATGTGATCTCAAAAATCAAGCAGTCCGCCCTGCAGGACCGGATCAACGATCTGGTGGGCAAGCGGCTGCGTGGGGAGCTCTCAAGGTGTAACAATTGTGCCATGCACTGCAATGAATAATCGGTGAACACCATGGGTCTCAACATTGAACAAATAAGGAACGACTTCCCCATCCTGCAGCAACAGGTATATAACAAACCCCTGATCTATATGGATAACGGGGCCACCACACATAAACCACAGGTGGTGATCGACACCGTGAGGGAGATCCAGGAAAAGCAAAACAGCTCCATCCACCGGGGCATCCACTACCTGAGTGAACAGATGACCAGCCGTTATGAAGCCGCCCGGGAAACAGTGAGGGCCTTTATCAATGCCGCTTCCTCCCAGGAGATCATCTTTACCAGTGGTGCCACCGGTTCGGTCAATGCGGTGGCATTTTCATTTGGAGAGAAATATGTGAGTGATGGCGATGAGATCCTTATCTCAGAGATGGAGCACCACTCAAACATTGTTCCCTGGCAGATGTTGTGCGAACGAAAAGGGGCACAACTGAAGGTGATTCCCTTTGATGAGAATGGAGAACTTCAGCTCGACCGGCTGGATGATCTGCTTACCGACAAAACCAGGATCGTGGCGCTGACCCACGCCTCCAACTCGCTGGGAACCATCAACCCGGTGAAGGAAGTGATACGAAGAGCACATGAGAGGGAGATCCCGGTACTTCTGGACGGGGCCCAGATGGTACAGCACGGAGCAGTGGATGTGAGGGAGCTGGATTGTGATTTCTACCTCTTCTCCTCCCATAAAATTTTCGGGCCCACAGGATCCGGTGTGCTTTACGGGAAGGAGGCGCTCCTGGAAGAGCTGCCACCCTACCAGGGAGGTGGCGATATGGTGGACCAGGTAACCTTTGAGGGAACCACCTACAACACACTGCCTTTTAAATTTGAAGCCGGGACCAGCAATTATACAGGGGCCATCGGTCTGGCCACAGCCCTTGATTACCTTCATTCTGTGGGGATCGAAGAGATCGGCCGATACGAGCAGGAGCTGATCCGCCACACCATGGAGAAACTGAAAGGAGTCGACCGGCTGAAAATCTATGGAGAGGCTAAACACCGCATTTCAGTGTTTTCCTTCCTGCTGGAAAATATCCATCCTTACGATGCCGATATGATCCTCGATAAAATGGGCATCGCCGTCCGCACAGGCACGCATTGTACCCAACCGGTGATGGATCATTTTGGCATTTCGGGAACCATCAGGGCCTCCCTGGTGTTTTATAATACGATGGAAGAGGTGGACCAGTTGGTTGAGGGAATCCACAGGACCATTCAGATGCTTTCATAATGACAATTTAATAATGACAGACTTTAACGAAATACAACAGGATATCGTGGAGGAGTTCTCCGTATTTGAGGATTGGCTCGACAGGTATAACTATCTGATCGAACTGGGTAACGACCTCCCGACCATCGATCCTCAGTACCGCACCAGCGAATACCTGATCAACGGCTGCCAGTCCAAAGTATGGCTGCATGCCGATCTGGTGGATGGAAAACTCGAATTCAAAGCCGACAGCGATGCCATCATCGTCAAAGGCATCGTGGCCCTGCTGGTGAAGCTGATGAACGGGCGCACCCCAGCCGAGATTATGGAGAATGAGCTTTTCTTTATCGACGGCATCGGGCTGCGGCAAAACCTTTCGCCCACCCGCTCCAACGGACTGCTGGCCATGGTAAAGAAGATGCGCCTGTACGCCATGGCGTACCAGGTCAAAGAACAAAAAACAAAGAACCATGAGTGAATCATTGGATTTTTTAGAGATAGAGGGTAAAATCGTAGAAGCGCTGAAAACGGTGTTTGATCCGGAAATTCCTGTAAATGTATATGACCTCGGTCTGATCTATGAAATCAACTACAACGATCAGAAGGAGGCAAATATAGAAATGACTCTCACCGCTCCCAACTGTCCCATGGTGGATATTCTAATGATGGATGTGGAGAATGCAGTCAATACCCTGGAGGAGGTGGAGAAGACCCACATCAACCTGGTGTTTGAACCGCAATGGGATAAAAGTATGCTTAGCGAGGAAGCCAAGCTGGAACTCGGTCTGCTTTAGCAGTCCTCGTTCTGGTCGAAAGCCATAAAGTCGAAAGCTGAAAGGCAAAAGTGGATCGGAATATGTCCATATCTGAATGCTCAGGAGCCATCAAAGAGGAGGCACTCAGGCTGGGATTTGCTGATTGTGGATTTTCAAAAGCGGAGTTATTGCCCGAAGATGCCACCCGGCTTCAGGAGTGGCTCAGTAGCGGTTACCATGCCCGCATGGGCTACATGGCTAAGCACTTCGAAAAGCGGACCGATCCCACCAAATTGGTAGAGGGTGCACGAAGCGTCATCTCCGTGTTATACAATTATTACACGGATAAAAAGCAGAAAGATCCTGAAGCTCCGGTGATTTCCACCTATGCTTTTGGAAGGGATTACCACTTGGTGATGAGGGAGAAGATGAACCTGCTGTTTGATTTCATCAAATCGCTGCATCCTGATGCAGAGGGCAGGGTCTTTGTGGATTCGGCCCCGGTGCTGGACCGTACCTGGGCAAAGAGGTCAGGATTGGGATGGATCGGAAAGAACTCCAACCTGATCTCCCGGAAGGCAGGATCATTTGTATTTATCGGGGAGATCATTCTGAACCTTGAATTTGATTACAACCAGGTTCCTGAGGGCGATTACTGCGGCAGCTGCAAGCTCTGTGTGGAGGCTTGTCCCACCAAAGCCATACTGGATAACCGGACTCTTAATTCGGAACGATGCATCTCTTACCAGACCATAGAGAACAGAGGGGAGATTTCTCAGGAGCTGGAAGGGAAGCTCTCAAACAGGGTTTTTGGATGTGACATCTGCCAGGATGTGTGTCCCTGGAACCGAAAAGCGTTCCGCCATACGGAGCCCGATTTTGAACCTTTATCCGATTTATTGGATATGACTGCGAACGAATGGTCGCACCTTAATAAAGACCGGTACAGGGAGCTGTTTACAGATTCACCGGTGGAGAGGGCAGGCTTTAAAAAGCTGAAAAGTAACATTGCCTTCCTGCGAAAAAAAGCATAAACCTTTCATGAAATTTGTGTAACAACCACATGGGTTGTTCGTCTTATGATTACAAACCCAAAGACGACACATCATGAAAAAACTGCTTTTCTCCGCCATCATACTGACTTTCGGAATTTCACTTATTGCTCAGCCTGCTGGATTTGACAGGCTCTATTATGAGTATAAAGGAGAAGAGGGGGTGGTGGCCCTGAAGATTCCCGGTTTTGTGATGAAACTGGCCGGCTCCATGGCTGACCTGGACCGGGAGGAGAAAGCGCTACTCAGGTCACTCCGTTCGGTCACTGTCCTGACCATTGAGGAGGACCATCTTTATCCCGGTGTGAACTTTACCAAAGAGATCAACCTGTCAAATATGAAAGGCGGGTACAAAATGCTGATGGAGGTACATAACGGGAACGAAGATGTGATCATTGCTGCCCGGGAGAAAAATGGAAAACTCAGGGACCTGATTGTTATTATGGGAGGGGATGAGAATGTACTGGTGCACGTGCGCGGTCGAATGGACAGCGACCTCCTTGAAAACCTGGCCGAAGTGGCCGGAGTGGATGAACTTGAGATTACTGCACAGATATAACCGGGTTACTCCAGCAATTTTTTCAACCTTTAGTGATTTGTCCATCTGTTTTCAATTGTTTGGAGTATTACACCCGGAGAGTTAAGAAAGTTCTGCACCTATAACTGTTACCATGATGTTTCTCTGGTTGCGGGGACCATCAAACTCACATAAGAAGATATTTTGCCAGGTGGAGAGTCCCATCTTCCCATCCACAATGGGAATGGTCTCCTGCGGACCCACTATTCCTGCTTTCAGGTGTGAATCGCCGTTATTGTCCTGCTGATCATGCTCCCAGATCCCTGCGGGGACCAGCCTGTTGAAGAGGGTCACTACATCGTTCTGTACCGATTCATCCCAGTTTTCCTGGATCATGATGGCGGCAGTGGCACCCTGGGCATACACATTAACCATTCCCGTGTGGATTCCGCTTTCAGCCACGATGGCCTCCACCTGCCGGGTGATATCATAGAGCCCGTTATGGGACGGGGTGGAAATCTGAAAACTTCGCTGCATTTTCTATTTTTTTCGTTAGTATCGAGGTTGTGGTATAAAATTAACCAATCTCGTGAAACTGTACCGAAGTTGAAATTCACGAGTCTCCTTTTGGACTAGTCCATTACCGCACTATGCTCTTCAGGAGATGCTGCTTCAGGCTAATTGAAAAGTTAAGGACAGAGCACCCTTCCAATTTTAACGGACCAAAGAATCGGAAAGCTTACAAGCAGATGAAACAGATCAATACTGCAACAAGGGTGATAAGTCTTTCAAGATGATCAACAAGGCGTTAAGGCAATTTGTATTTTCCGATCCGATCGTTATGTAAACTGCCCAGATAGAGATAACCGTCATATTCCCGAGCGGAAGTGATCTCCTTCAGATGATTTCCTGTTGGATCATGTAGGCTTTGGGTAATTTTCCCTCGTTCATCCAGAGCCAATACCAGGCCATAGGGATTTGGCTTAGGCCATAATGCTTTTGGCAATTTTGACATTTGAGCTTTTAAAAAGGGTGAGGGATGGAGTTTATCCGCGGTTTCATTTCGAACAGTAAAAAGAGACAGCCAAAATGTTCCCTTTTGGTTGCTTGAAATGTTATCAGGAAAT
>JAGLPR010000009.1 GCA_023137255.1 Bacteroidales bacterium
TTATAAGGGGTATGAATGGGAAAATCAAACTGGTCCGCTTTCATCACCAGCTTCTCCTTCCACTTCTTCATCTTCTCTCCTTTCCAGCACACAACAGCATCATCATAGACCGATAACTGTTTGTTGGGAACAACAAGGTCCTCATCGATTCCCATCACCTTTCCATATCCCTCGCACATTGGACAGGCTCCCACAGGATTGTTAAAGCTGAACAGGTGTTCGGAAGACTCCTCAAACTCCATCCCATCGGCTTCGAAACGGGTGGAAAACTCCTCCTGAACGCCATTTCCGGGATCCCAGATAATGCAGTGCCCGTGACCAATCTGAAGGGCAGTTTGTACCGAATCGCCAAACCTGCTCACCGATGCCTCATCGTCCTGGACCACGATCCTGTCCACCACAAGCTCCAGGAGATAATTTTCAGGAGATGCATCTCCTCCCTTCAAGGATGAAAGATTGAGGATGCTGTTTTTGACCCTGGCCCGGGTCATGCCCTGCTGAATGAAGATGTCCAGCTGATAATCCAGGTCTCTTTCTGCATTCAGACATACTGCCGACAGGATTATCAACCGGCTTTCCAGTTCCTGCTTCAGGATATAATCCACAACATCGGTCACAGAGTGCCTCTTGACCAACCTGCCCGAAACGGGCGAATAGGTAAGCCCTATTCTAGCATACAACAGCTTGATGTAATCATAGATTTCGGTGGAGGTACCTACAGTAGATCTGGGATTTCGGGTATTTACACGCTGTTCAAGTGCCACCGCCGGAGGAATGCCATGGATAAAGTCTACATCGGGTTTGTTAATGCGGCCCAGAAACTGCCTGGCATAAGCGGAAAGACTCTCCACATAACGTCGCTGACCTTCAGCATATAAAGTATCAAACGCAAGGGAAGATTTGCCCGATCCCGAAAGACCTGTGATCACCACCATCCTGTCGCGCGGAATCTTCAATTCCACGTTTTTCAGGTTGTGTACACGGGCCCCCTTAATATGAATTTCCTGATCTATGATGAGTGGCATAAAATTTGCATAAAAATAGTACAATTTTGCGTTAAGAGTTATTTTTACTTACTTGCAATATTGATTAACCATTAAAACGACCTGCCTATAGGAACACCTTTACGCTTAACCAATAGCACCACGAGTTTTGAGACAGAACATAGTGAACGACCAGGAGTTGGTTCAAGCATATATTAAAGGTGACCAGTCAGCCATTGAATCTTTAATTAACAGGCACCGCAGCAAGGTGTATACCTACATTTTGCTAACCATTAAGAATCAACAACTTGCTGAAGATCTTTTTCAGGAAACTTTTATTAAAGTCATCCAATCCCTCAGAGGGGGCAAATACCGCGATAACGGCAGGTTCCTTTCGTGGGTGATTCGGATTGCCCACAATCTGATCATTGATCATTTCAGGAAAGAGAAGCAGATGAACTCGGTGTCCAACGACGATACTGAAGTGGACCTGTTCAACAGCAAGAAGCTTTCTGATGACAACATCGAGGAGGTGATCATCAA
>JAGLPR010000090.1 GCA_023137255.1 Bacteroidales bacterium
CGACGCTCATGTGGCTTTCTGTGACCATTCCGGTCCCGCTGGTCGCCTCGATCGCCACGGTCGCGCTGTTCACGTTGGTCGTTTCTGTCTCCACGATCCGATCTTTCATTTCGATCGCCACGGTCGCGCTGTTCACGTTGTTCGTTTTTGTCGCCCCTGTCACGTTGGTCTCCACGATCGCCCCTGTCACGGAAATCACCTCTCCGGCCACCCTCTTTCTTGGAGGGTTTCTCGTCGAATGACTTGGCGGGGTGCTCTCTTTGATCCGTTGGCTTACCGGAATGGGCAGGTGAGGCCTCAGTGGCCATTGATTCAGGTGCTTCAGCTTTCACTTCAACATCCTGTTTTTTCTCTTTTTTAGGCCTTCCGGGTTTTCTTTTGGGCTGAGCAGGAGCATCGTCAGCACGGATTGCCGGCCTCTCCTTTTTGAAGCTCTCTCTTTTCGAAGAATCCTTCCGGGGTCCCTCTTTCTTGGCCGATTTGCTCTCGGAAACCACGATGGCCTGAATGTCGAGTATCTTATAGATCAGATCCTGCTTTTTAAAAGACTCAACACGCTTTATTTTCAACTCCTTGGCAATATCTCGCAATTCAGCAAGAAGCTTTTTGTTCAATTCAAGAATATCGTACATAAATGAAAGATAATTAAATAATGATCCTGTGCGGATTTCTTTAAATCAAGATAATTTGGAATATAATCAGAATGGAACTAATGTTCGACAGAATGGAATTCTCCTGCAATATTAATAGAAATATGGTGAACTACCAAAAATAATATATATATTCAGGTCCATTAACTACTCCTAGCTGTCTGCCGAATGAGACAACTTAAGATCATTAAACAGGTCACCAACAGGGAGACTCCTTCTCTTGATAAGTACTTACATGAGATTGGAAAAGTTGACCTGATAACGGCAGAAGAGGAGGTGGAACTTGCACGAAGGATTCGCAAAGGAGATGAGCAAGCGATGGAGAAGCTGATCAAGGCCAATCTCCGGTTTGTAGTCTCCGTTTCCAAACAATACCAGAACCAGGGTTTGAGCCTCCCTGATCTGATCAACGAAGGAAACCTCGGACTGATCAAAGCTGCCCAGCGGTTTGACGAAACACGCGGTTTTAAGTTTATCAGTTACGCAGTCTGGTGGATCAGGCAGTCGATCCTCCAGGCACTTGCCGAGCAGGCCCGCATTGTCCGTCTCCCACTCAATAAAATCGGCTCCATCAATAAGATCAATAAGACATTCGCTGAACTGGAACAGAAGTTTGAGCGTGAGCCCACGATTCTGGAGATTGCACAGACCCTGGAACTGGCTCCTGAGGATGTGAAAGATGCCATCCGCAGCTCAGGCAGGCATGTCTCCATGGATGCTCCGCTCCAGGACGGGGAAGACGGGAACATGTACGATGTACTCCTCAACGGAGAAACGCCTACTCCCGATAGAGGATTACTGAACGATTCGCTGAGAAAAGAGATTGAGCGTGCACTAAGTACCCTCACCTACAGGGAGGCCAGCATCATCAGGCTTTACTTCGGACTCAATGGGAAACACCCCCATACACTGGAGGAGATTGGTGAAGAGTTCAACCTGACCCGCGAAAGGGTCAGACAGATCAAGGAGAAAGCAATCAAGCGCCTCAAGCACACCACCCGAAGTAAGATTCTCAAAAGCTACCTGGGGTAATCCTTACCCACTTATTACTTCTTGTGTACAATGTCCCCTGCACTGGAGCTCCTCGAACGTACCACCGTGGCATCACCCGTGTAATAGATGTTTCCTGCACTTGAGGCATTCATAGTGATCTCTTCGGTGGCATGTACCCTGGCATCACCGGCACTGGACACACTTACGTCCACCTTCCCGGCTACAAGGTCAAAAGCATGCAGATCGCCAGCACTGCTCAGGTTTACATCAAATACTTCGGCAGATCCTGAAATCCGGGCATCACCGCTGGAGCTAATGTCCAGGTCGATCCTGTCTGCCTCCACCTCCAATGTCAGGTCTCCGGCACTGCTGATAGACAAACGAAGGTTCTCACAGTGAAACGGGGTCTGACCCACGCAATCGCCAGCACTGCTTATTTTCAGCTCCGACAACTCGGGGAGTGTTACATGCACCTTCTTGGATTTGGCACTCCGGATATTCACATGGTCGGTCCGCACCACCAGCCTATCTCCGTTCATTTCGGTAAGAATCACATCCTGAAGGTTTTCATCTGCTTCCACCACGACCTCAAATCCATCTCCTTCAGTCAAATAGACATTAATACCCGTACTGACTTCCACACCGGTAAATCCAGTGATATCCCTGGTCTCCTCAACCACGTTTCCGTTGCCGGAGATCATCGTACCCCAGCCGTCAAAAACACAGGAGGTAAGTGACAAAATCAGGCCAATTGATAGAAAAACTGCTTTTTTCATTTTAAAGATGTTTTGTTATAAGACGTATGGAGTTAAGAAATGTTACTCCACTTCCATCACCAGCCCTTTCAGATACTCACCTTCTAGATGGTAAATGCTCACCGGGTGATCGGGCGGCTGACTCAATTGGTGGAGAATACGTACTTTCCGCTTTGCATTTGCGGCTGCAACGAAAACAGATTTGCGGAAATTTTCCCGACTGACCGCCTGTGAACAGCTGAAAGTGAAGAGGATACCTCCCGGGGCTATGTGTTCAAAAGCCCTCTGGTTTAATCTCTTATACCCTTGCAGGGCATTATTCAATACGTTTTGATGTTTGGCAAAGGCAGGCGGATCTAGAATCATCAGGTCGTAGGCCTCATCCATCTCTTTGAAGTATCCAAAAGCATCCACTGCATAAGCTTTGTGGCGCGTGTCGCCCGGAAAATTCATTTCTACATGCTCCCGGGTCAGATCGATCGCCTTCCCGCTGCTGTCCACACTATGAACCAGCTTGGCACCTCCCCCCATTCCATAGATGCTGAACCCGCCTGTATATCCAAACATATTCAACACTTTACGACCCCCGGCATACTCACCAACCAGTTTTCTGTTTTCTCGCTGATCAATGAAAAATCCTGTTTTCTGACCCTGGATCCAGTTCACATTGAACCGGAACCCGTATTCCAGCACCTCTCCCTGTTCCTGCTGCCCCATCAGGAATCCGGACTTCTCCTTGATCCCTGGTTTGTCAGACAGTGTGGTTTCACTTTTATTATATATGGTATGAACCCGATCGCCAGCACTTTTTTTCAAAGAGCTTACTATGGCCTCCAGATTGTGATGCATTCCAATGGAGTGCATCTGGACCACCGCGGTTCCCCCGTAATAGTCCACAATCAGGCCGGGTAATCCGTCACCCTCGGCATTGACCCAACGAAATACATTGGTATCCCGGTTCCCAACCAGTCCAAGCTTCTCCCTCAATTTCCAGGCATTTCCGATCTTCTGGTCCCAGAAGGACTGGTCCGTTTCCACCGGTTCAAAGCTAAGCACACGCACAGCAATGGAACCCTTCTGGTAATGGCCCGAAGCAAGAAACTCCTCCTTATTGTCATAGATATCCACCACATCTCCCTCACGTTCAGGACCATGGATTTTTTTTATGGCCCCCGAAAACACCCATGGGTGATATCTCCTGAGCGATTGGTCCTTGCCCGACTTAAGTACTATTCTGGTCCGTTCTGCCATAATTTAACCTATTGAATCTCTTAACTTATAGTAAATCATCAGGCAGATCCAGGCATCGGTGGCCGCATACCTCAATTGCGCCTCGGTAAGATTATTGGCATCCCAGTTAGATACCTGTTGTGATTTGGAGATACGCCGGCCCAGTACAATGCCACTCAGTTTTTTCAACCCTTTCTCTTCAATCCGGAACGCCTCCACATACTGCTGAAGGTCAAGAAAACCCTGGGGCTCGAACTTGAAATCGGAGCGAAGCCTGCGCAGGTCATCGTGCAGACTGACCCCCACTTTCAAAGGATCCTCACCCGAAAGCAGTTCCAGCAGCTTCTTGGGATACCCCATCCTGCTCACCCGTAAAATCCAGGCTTGCTCAAGGGTAGAGAGCTGGATCAGTGAGGTAGGATACATTGTCCCTTTCTTAAATGAAGGTCTGGTTTCGGTATCAACTCCCAAAATCGGTTCCCTGACAATGTTATCTATCTCTCTTTCAAATGATTCTACCGAATCAATCACATGTATTGGCCCCTCAAACTGGATCAGGTCCAGTCCGGCCACCTCCTCTTTGGTTATTTCACTCTGAAACATCACTCTTTGTGGGTTGGATCAACATCGGCCACATATAGGTTGTGAAGGGCCGACAATGCACGCAGCAGTTTCATTCCCCAATGTTCTGCAAACCTCTCCCTAAGCTCCCATGCGGCATCGTTCATAAACTCCTCCATCCCCCTGCTGTAAATGATCGAAAAGTCCTTCAGCTCCTGGTAAACATCGGCCACATCTTCAGATATGGTGTGGCTTACCAGCTCCGAGCGGTCAAATTCATCCTCTTCGGCTACACGCAGGATATCATTAAAGGGGCCCAGAATCTCGGTGATTCTCTGGAAGAGTGCCGACCACTCCTGCTCTGTTACAGTCGGTTCGGGGGCAGAGTCAAACACCGGTTCGGTCTCCCCGGTTTTCAGGAAAAGTGCATAAAGGCCTGATAGGTGTTTTACTAAATCCGAAATAAATGCCTTTCCCTCGGTTCCTGTCAGTTGTTCGAGGAAGCGGCAGTACTCATTGGCAGCCGCAACGAATTCCACTATTTCGCTGGAATACACATATTTATGAACAGGTGTGCTTTCTTCGTGCATGGAGCAAAGATAGTAAAAGGAGATCAATTGAATCGGATCATCTCTTCCAACTGAGTGTCAGATCCTTCTCCCGGATTACCTTGCCCTGTTCCACCAACCACTCAATCACTCTGACTCCTTTCCAGGGCTCGGTCCCGGTGCTTTCAACCAATTCATCCAGCACCAAGGGTCCCTCCGACAACCGGGCCGCAAGGATTTCAGCTAAGGAGTTGAATTCATCGCTACCGGGTTGAAGCGATTCCCCTGCCCTGCAGACATCACACCGGCCGCACCGGGGGGTATCTAGCTGACCAAAGTAGCTGAGCAGGAACTGGTTTCTGCAAATGGTTCCTGAGGAGGCATAGCGAAGCATCTCCCTGATCCGCTTCTCATAGCGCTCCTTTCTGAAATTATATCGCTCGGGGGAGATCATCAGGTTCTTGTCGTCGAGGCGCTCCTCAAGGAAGGTAAGCACCGGAATCTCTTTCCGTGGGATGTAATGAATGATCTGACGCGTGGAAAGTGCTTTCAGGTAGCTGTACACTTTCTGGGGCGGGAATCCTGACCTCCGGGCCAGAAGCGATTCATCGATCCTGACAAACTGGGAGAACAGTCCGCTGTACGACCTGAGCAGCAGCTTAACAAATCCATCAAAATCTCCATGCTTCACCTGGAAATTATAAAGTCCGTCGCGCTCCACCCGGAACTTGATCCGGGAAGGATTGTTAAATGCCTCGGTAAGAACTATGTAACCTTCCCTGGCGAGAATCTGAAGAGAAGAATGTGCGACCATGGCACTGAACCTGTATCGGTGAAGAAACTCGCCCATCTCAAAATCGTACTGCTGGCCGCGGCCGCTACCATGGGGAACCTGGAGGTAGTTGCAGAGGGCCCTGTAAACTTCGCGTACGGTGGGAATCCCGGGGAAATTCACAGCGATGCGCTGTTCCGCCCGGGTAAGATCGGCCGGTCCGTACAACAGGATGGCCCTGGAGTGTTCTTCATCCCGACCGGCCCTTCCCGCCTCCTGGAAATAGGCCTCCGGACCATCGGGCAGGTCCATGTGGATCACAAACCGGACATCCGGTTTATCAATCCCCATCCCAAATGCATTGGTGGCCACTATGATCCTGAACTGATTCCCCGACCATTGCTGCTGTCTTTCATCTCTGACCGCATGTTTCAATCCCGCGTGATAGAAGTTGGCCGACACATCATTCTCCATAAGCAGTTTGGCCAGTTCCCTGCACTTCTTCCGGTTCCTTACATAGACGATCCCGCACCCTTCCAGTTCGTGGGAAAGTCTGACCAGTTCCCGGCTCTTATCCTCGGTATGCACCACCAGATAATCCAGGTTCTCCCGGTTAAAGCTCTTCTGCATCAGGTTCTTCTGAGAAAAAGAGAGTCGCTCCTGAATATCAACACATACCTCGGGGGTGGCTGTGGCTGTAAGCGCCAGTACCGGCACATCCTCAAGGATCTCCCTGATGGTACTGATCTCAAGGTAGGAGGGCCTGAAATCATAGCCCCACTGAGAAATGCAGTGTGCCTCATCCACGGCCAGCAGGTTCACGTTCATGTCCCTCACCCTGGTGCGGAACAACTGGGTGGAGAGCCGCTCGGGCGACACGTAGAGAAACTTAAATCCGCCATATACGCAGTTGTTCAGGGCAATGTCAATTTCGTATCCCGTCATTCCCGAATGGATAGCGATCGCCTTGATTTTCCTTTGATGTAACTGATCCACCTGGTCTTTCATCAAAGCGATCAGGGGGGTGATCACAATGCAGATCCCCTCCATGGCCATTGAAGGAACCTGGAAGGTTATGGACTTTCCTCCGCCGGTGGGCATCAGTGCCAGGGTATCCTTTCCGGCGAGCACCGAAAGGATGATTTCTTCCTGCAGCGGACGGAATTCTTGATGGCCCCAGAAGTGTGATAAAATCTGGTGGAAATCCTGACGATCTGCTAAGCTTTTTTTTTGTAATTTTGCCACATTTAAAAATAACCAAATAATAACACAATGTCGTTTACCCAGGATAAAATCGTTTCTGAAGGACTTACCTTTGATGATGTACTGTTGCAACCCGCCTTCTCTGATGTTCTTCCAAGAGAGGTGAGTGTCAAATCTCGGTTCTCAAGGAACATTCAGATGAACACCCCCATTGTCTCAGCAGCCATGGATACGGTCACCGAAGAGAAGCTGGCCATAACCATTGCCCGTGAAGGTGGGATCGGGGTGATTCACAAGAACATGCCTCTTGAGGAGCAGGCCAGGCAGGTTAAAAGGGTAAAGCGGGCCGAAAGTGTAATGATCCATGAACCCATCACCATCCGGAAGGAAGGGACCGTCAGTGATGCATTGGGCCTGATGAAGGAGTATAAAATCGGTGGTATTCCTGTGATCGATGAAACAAACAAACTGATTGGTATCGTAACCAACCGCGACCTTCGGTTCCAGCAGGACATGGAAAGGATCATTGATGAGGTGATGACCGTGGAAAATATTATCACCACAACCCGCAATACCACACTTGCTGAAGCTGCCATGATTCTGCAGGCACATAAAATTGAAAAACTCCCGGTGGTGGACAGTGAAAACAAGTTGATTGGACTGATCACCTATAAAGATATTACCAAATCGAAGGACCGTCCCAGCGCCTGCAAAGATGGCAAAGGAAGGTTGCGGGTGGCTGCTGCTGTGGGTGTTTCTGCCGATATCATTGACCGGATTACTGCCCTGGAAAAAGCAGGGGTCGATGCTGTGGTAATTGATACGGCCCACGGTCATCACATCGGTGTGGTTGAAAGTCTGAAGAAGGTAAAAGCCAGTTTTCCGGATCTGGAAGTGATTGTGGGGAACATTGCCACTGCAGCTGCAGCTAAAGCACTGGTGGATGCCGGTGCCGATGGCATCAAGGTGGGTATTGGTCCGGGATCGATCTGTACCACCAGGGTAATTGCCGGGGTGGGTATTCCCCAGTTGACTGCCATCTACGATGTAGCCAATGCCATCAAAGGATCGGGCGTACCGGTGATTGCAGACGGGGGCATCAGGTATTCAGGGGACATTGTAAAAGCCCTTGCAGCCGGCGCCAGCTCCATCATGGCCGGATCGCTTTTCGCAGGTGTGGAAGAATCGCCGGGTGAGACCATTATATACAACGGAAGAAAATACAAATCTTACCGAGGCATGGGTTCACTGGAAGCCATGCAGCACGGATCCAAGGACCGCTATTTCCAGGATATGGAAGATGATATCAAAAAGCTGGTTCCTGAAGGAATTGCAGCTCGCGTCCCCTTCAAAGGCAGCCTGAACGAAGTGATCTACCAGATGATTGGCGGACTGCGTGCAGGCATGGGTTATTGCGGTGCAGCAGATATCTCTGCTTTGCAGAAGGCCCAATTTGTAAGGATAACCAATGCAGGTGTCCAGGAGAGCCATCCGCACGATGTAACCATCACCCGGGAGGCTCCAAACTACAGCAGATAATATTACGGACCAACAGTCGTTTTACATAAAACAAAACCTAGCAGATGAAGAAGAGTATGCTCGTATTGCTCCTGACCGTTGTGATGGTCAGTGGACTTTCCGGACAGGATTCGCCTGTGTTGATGACCATTGGAGATGAAAAGGTTTCGCTTGATGAATTTGAAAGAATCTATCTGAAAAATAACAACAGCACATCACTGAACCAGCAGTCGCCCGAAGAGTATCTCGAACTATTTATCAACTTCAAACTCAAGGTGAAAGAGGCGAAAACCCTGGGCATGGATACCACCACCAGGTTTATTAATGAACTGGAAGGCTACCGGAAACAATTGGCCAAGCCTTACCTGATCGATGAACAGGACAAGCAGGAGATGATGAGGGAAGCATGGGAATGGTCGAAGTACGATATCAGGGCCAGCCATATTCTGATCAGACTCCCGGAAAATCCGGTCCCTGCAGACACACTGGCAGCCTACAAGAAGATGATGAAGATCAGGAAACGCATTCTGGACGGAGAACCTTTTGAAACAGTAGCAAGGGCCACTTCTGAAGATGAATCTGTACGTCAGAATGGGGGCAATCTCAATTACTTCACAGTTTTTTCGATGGTCTATCCTTTCGAGACTGTCGCTTTTAATACCCCGATAGGGAAATTGAGCCTGCCATTCAGAACCGACTATGGATATCACATACTGTTGGTGCACGATAAAAGAGCAGCACGCGGACAGGTGAAGGTGGCACATATCTTTATCAGGACCCCCGGGGAGATGAATGAGGAGGGGAAGCTTATGGCTTATCAGAAAGTACAGATGGTATATGACAGTTTGCAGATGGGAGCAGATTTTGGAGAACTGGCCATGCATCACTCCGAGGACCCCGGTTCGGCCAGGTCTGCAGGGAACATTCCCTGGTTCGGCACTGGCAGAATGATCTCTGAATTTGAGGATGCCTGTTTTGCCATTGAGAAAAAAGGCGATTATTCTAAACCATTTAAAACGTTCTACGGCTGGCATATTGTCAAAATGATCGACAAGCAGGGAATTGGCACCTACGAGGAGATGAAGCCCGAACTGATGCAGAAGATCAACGGGGGCGGACGCCTGAACATACGAAACGACAGGTATGTGCAGAAACTGAAAAAGGAGTATGGTTTCACTGAAAACCTGGAGGCCCTGGGACCACTTTATCTGGCTGTTGATTCAACCCTGTTGATGGGCAACTGGAGAAGCGGCAGCCTGAAAAAGCTGGATTCTGAACTGATGAAGATCGGGGAGCGAAAAGTATTGACCGGCGAATTTGTAACATACGTTGAAACCAATCAAAACAAGGGGAAATCGAGCTTTCCCATGGCCTATGTAGACATGCTCTACAAAGAGTTTACCTCCGAACTGGTGATAGGGTATGAGGAGACCCAGCTGCCTGAGAAATACCCCGAATTCAGGTATATCTATGAAGAGTACCACGACGGAATCCTGCTTTTTGACATCATGGATAAAAAGGTCTGGACCAAGGCTGTGGCCGACTCTACCGGGCTGGAAACCTATCACAAAGCGCACAGAAAAGAGTATATGTGGGGAGAGCGGACCGAGGCGTACCTGGTGAGTTCCACCGGAGATGTTGACATGGCAGGTTTACGGTCTGCCTACAAGAAGATAGCAAAGGGCAAGTGGGACCATGAGGCATTGAATGACCGGTTCTGCAACAACGATACTGTACCATGTATTACCCTTTCCCACTTACTGGTCGAGGAGGGTGTGAATGAAATGGTGGATGCACGAAACAGAGTTGCTGGTCCGGGACCGGTGACTGAAAACGGGGCGATCAGGAGTTTCATAATTGTGAAGGGCGTCAGGTCTCCCCAACCCAAAAAACTAGATGAGGCACGCGGACAGATTACCTCTGATTACCAGGAATACCTGGAGTCAGAGTGGATTGAGTCACTGAAGGAGAAATATCCTGTTACGGTCAACCGCCACCTGCTCACAAAATTAAAATCCTGAAGATGAACAAAATCTTGCTTTTCATAGCAGTTGTTTTGTTCCTGACACCGGGCTGTTCGATGTTTGAGGGTAACAACAATGAGAAACCTTTGGCACGTGTCTTTGAACAATACCTATACCCTTCTGATCTGATCGATGCCATCCCCTCGGGGACAAGTTCCCAGGACAGCATGCTGCTTGTCAAAAGATACATCGATACCTGGGTAAAGGGACAGTTGATGCTGCACAGGGCAGAGCAGTCGCTGACCGAGGAGCAGATGGATTTTGAGAGGCAGATCGAGGAGTACCATCGTTCACTGCTGATTTTTACTTACCGCCAGCTGCTGCTCCATCAGAAGCTCGACACCATCGTTCCCGATAGCGAATTGCAATCCTTTTACGAGGAGAACCCAAGCAATTTCCTGCTTTCCGAGGATGTGATCAAGGGAACATTTATTAAGGTGCCACTCTCGGCACCACGCTTGGATGAACTGCGGCGGTGGTCGTGGAACAACAGGGAGGAGGACCTTGACCAGATGGAGAAGTATAGCCTTAGCTACGCCGAGAAGTTTAGCAATTTCAGCGACACATGGGTCTATTTCTCCTCCATCAAGATACAGCTTCCCTTTCAGATCCCAGATCCTTCGAGATACCTGAGAAACCGGACCAATGCAGAGAATACCGACTCGCTCTACAGGTATTTTCTACATATCACTGATCATCTGACAGTGGGAGAAGTGGCTCCCATAGAGATGGTTGCTGAAGACATTACCAATATCATCCTGAACAAACGAAAGATTGAATTTATCCAGGAACTGGAACATCGTGTTTACAGTGACGGGGTGACCAGAAACCAGTTTGAAATTTATCAATAATGAATATGATGAGAAGATTGATTTATATCCTGTTGGGAGCATTTATAACTGTGAATGTGGCAGCACAAACCATGGTGATCGACAGAGTGGTGGGAGTCGTGGGAGATTTTCATATCCTGCAGTCAGACATAGAGCAGCAATACCTGCAGATGAAAATGTCGGGGATGTATATGGAAGCAGACGCACGCTGTAATATCTACAGTTATTTCATTGATCAAAAGCTCCTGTTGGCACAGGCCAAGATCGACAGTATTGAAGTGGGCCAGGAGATGGTGGAGATGCAGATGGAAGCCAGGCTTGACTATTTCATCAGCCAGTTTGGCGATGAAGCGGAGATGGAAGCCTACTTCAATAAATCGATATTTGACATCAAAGACGACCTCAGGGAGGCGATAGGTGAACAGATGCTCACCGAGCAGGTAAAAAATACCGTTACAGAAGATGTAACTACCACCCCTTCCGATGTAAAGCGTTTCTTCCGTTCCCTGGATTCCGACAGCATTCCCTACATCAACACCCAGGTAGAGCTAGCCCAACTTGTGGCTTATCCAAACTACAGTGAAGAGGCTGTTTTTAAGGTAAAAGAACGCCTTCTGGAACTCCGAAAGCGTGTTCAGGAGGGCGAGGATTTCGGAACACTGGCCATCCTCTATTCGGAGGGCCCCTCTGCTTCCCGAAGGGGCGAACTGGGATTCATGGTTCGCAATGATCTGGACAAGGCTTATGCCAATGCAGCCTGGTCACTCAAACCAGGACAGGTCTCCAAAATTGTGGAGAGCTCTTTTGGATACCATATCATCCAGATGGTGGAGCGCCGGGGCGACCGGGCCAACACCAGACACATCCTATTGAACCCGAAGGCCGATGCCAATGCCAAGCAGAAGGCCATCTATAAACTGGACAGTCTGAAAGCTGTGATTGAAGCCGATTCTATATCATTCGATATTGCAGCAAAAATATATTCTGAAGACAGGAACACCAGTGTAAACGGCGGACTGATTGTGAATCCGCGTACACAGGCTGCAACCTTTGAACTGGATCAGCTCGACACCAAGGATTACTATAACATCCGGAACATGGAGGTGAACGACCTTTCTGAAAGCTTCGAGTCTACCGACCACAACCAAAAGGTGTGCTACAAAATTCTATACCTCAAATCGAGGAC
>JAGLPR010000091.1 GCA_023137255.1 Bacteroidales bacterium
AGCAGGTTGAAGGTCTGGAAAATAAATCCAATCTCCCGGTTCCGAATTTCAGCCAGACGATCGTCGTCCATTTTACTCACATCGGTGCCGCTCAGGATGTACCGACCACTGGTGGGTGTATCAAGGGCACCTACCAGGTTCATTAGCGTGGATTTGCCTGAACCTGAAGGACCCATGATGGCCACATACTCATTTTGTTTGATATCAAGATCCACTAATCGAAGTGCCTCAACGACAATCGAGCCGATATAATAATTCTTAACTATCTTCTCAAAACTGATAACATTTTCCATATTGAAATTTATTGAACACGAAAGTAAACAATTATAAGAAGATAAATTTCATAAAAGGTTTAAAACTTAATTTTCAACCGCGCTTGTGGGAGGTCCTTTCGCAGCAGCAAAATACCCATATGAAAAAGATCGATACTGATCCTCGTTTCCTGCCAGGATGTCACCTCTTTCCAGGCCCGATTCATACCCCTGGACCAGTATATGTCATCCATGATGATCACCGCCTCCTCCCCTGCTCTGTCCAACAGATTCCTCACATACCTCACGGTCGGTTCATAACTGTGGTTCCCATCCACATAGGCCATAAAACGTCCTGGCATCAAAGGCAGGATGTCGCTCAGCTTCTCATCCATCTCCCCCCAGTGGATGGATACAGGACCCAGGTTGCAGCGGCTTACCAGGTGTGCAGCAATGGTGGCCCGTTCGGTATTTCCTTCAATGGAATGAAGGGTAGTACCTGGCGATCCGGAGGCCAGGTAGAGGGTACTAATGCCCAGTCCGGTCCCCAGTTCCACAATCATCTCCGGTCCGAACCAACCGGCGATCCTGTACAGCAGGGCACCATATTTTTCCGAGACCGACGAGCCTAAGACAAATGAACTTACCGAACGACCCTCACCACCGGTTATGGTGACATTGTTTTTCAAATCGCGGTGTTCCTGCAGAACCATGCGGGGACACTCAACGCCCTCCGAATTAAATACCACACGGTCAATGAACTCAAACAGGTAGGGCGAATGGATCCCGTGCCCCTTACGGTGCCTTAGGTGGGAGAGATGCTCAATATATTTGAAGATTCGCCAGAGCATGGTGTGATTTCATCCAATATGCTAATTTTACATAAATTGCTCCACGCATGCAACAATATCTTCAGCAGGACATTCAATTTCTTTCGGGGGTGGGACCCAAACGGGCCGACCTGCTGAGGCAGGAGTTGAATATAAACACCTTCGAAGATTTACTGACATACTACCCTTACCGCTACGTGGACCGGAGCAGGTTTTACACCATTTCTGAAGTAAGCTCCGACATGCCTTTTATCCAGCTCCGGGGAAAGGTACACGGTTATGCAGCTGTTGGAAAAGGAAGGGGGAAAAGGCTGGTGGCTGATTTTCGTGATGAAACAGGCCGGATCGAACTGGTCTGGTTCAAAGGGGCCAAATGGATCCCCGAAAACCATCCCATCGGCAAAGAGCTGGTGGTCTTTGGAAGACCCAATGTGTACCAGCGAAAGCTGAACCTGGTCCATCCCGAGATTGAGGACCCCGGGAAAAAACATGTGGTCAGCTCCAAACTGCAGGCCGTTTACTCCACTACCGAAAAACTTAAGGACCAGTACCTTACCTCCAAGGCGATCAGCAAACTGATGGCCAACCTGATCAAGAGCCTTCCAAAAAAGTTTGAAGAAACTCTACCGGCCTGGCTGCTGCAAAAGCTGAACCTGGTGAACCTGGACACAGCCATGAGGAAGATCCATTTTCCCGATGAGGCTGCCCAGTACAAAAGAGCGGAACTCCGCCTGAAATTTGAGGAGCTATTCTACATCCAGCTCAACATCCTTCAAGGGAAGAGCGACAGGAACAAGCGCTTCCGGGGAAACGTTTTCGAAACGGTGGGAGCAAGTTTCAACACTTTCTACAAAGAGCACCTTCCCTTCGAACTTACCGGGGCACAGAAAAAGGTAATGAAAGAGCTCCGCAGAGACATGGGATCGGGAAGGCAGATGAATCGCCTGCTTCAGGGCGATGTGGGAAGCGGGAAAACCCTGGTGGCCCTGATGTCGATGCTGATTGCCATCGACAACGGATTCCAGACCTGCATCATGGCTCCCACCGAGATTCTGGCCCAGCAGCACCACAAGAGTATCAGCAGGTTCCTGCAGGGGATGGATACCCGTGTGGAGCTGCTTACCGGCTCTACCAAGAAGGCGGACCGGGAACCGATACACGAGGGGCTCCTGGACGGCTCCCTGCATATATTGATCGGCACCCATGCCCTGATCGAGGAGGTGGTGCAGTTCAGAAAGCTGGGACTGGTGGTGATCGATGAACAACACCGCTTCGGGGTGGCCCAGCGGGCCAGGCTCTGGAAAAAGGCAGACGTGATCCCCCATGTTTTGGTGATGACCGCTACTCCCATCCCGCGCACCCTGGCCATGACCCTCTATGGCGATCTGGACGTATCAGTTATCGATGAACTTCCTCCGGGCCGCAAACCAATCATTACCCGTCGCTCCTACGATTCAAAACGGTTGGAGGTGTTTGGTTTCCTGAAAAAGCAGCTGGCCCTGGGCAGGCAGGCCTACATAGTCTATCCGCTGATTAAGGAGTCAGAGTCCATGGACTACAAGGACCTGGAGGACGGATACGAGAGCATCTCCCGTGCCTTCCCTCCGCCCCAATACCAGGTAAGTGTGGTGCATGGAAAGATGAAACCGGAGGAGAAGGAGATCTCCATGAACCATTTCATTAAAGGGCGAACCCACATCATGGTGGCCACCACAGTGATCGAAGTGGGGGTGGATATACCAAATGCCTCCATCATGATCATTGAGAGTGCCGAACGGTTTGGACTCTCACAGCTTCACCAGCTCAGGGGCCGTGTGGGACGGGGTGCCGACCAGTCTTACTGCATCCTTATGGCGGGCTTCAAATTGTCGGACGACGGCCGCAAACGCATCGAAACCATGGTCAGCACCAACGATGGATTTGAGATTGCTGAAGTGGACCTGAAACTGCGCGGACCAGGCGACATCGAAGGCACCCAGCAAAGCGGTGTCCCCTTCAACCTGAAGATCGCCCACCTGGGCAAAGATGGCCAGATCCTTCAGCTGGCCCGCGATAAGGCCGAACTGATCATCACCGAGGATCCGGATCTGCAGATGGAGAAAAACTTCATCTTCGCCAAACACATCAAAAAAGGCAATCCGCAGCGGATCGACTGGGGGAAGATTAGTTAGCGGTTTGTGGTAAGCTGAGCTAATTATTTATATCCAGAATAAATAGCTTGTAAAATAGATTAATATGGTATTCAGCAGGTGAGAATTATCCAACATCAATAATTTTGTGCTCATGATTGACCACGAGGGAATCATCGACCGGATTGATGGGGATATAGCACATGTGAAGATCAACAGTGTATCGGCATGTGCCTCCTGTTATGCCAAGGGTGTATGTAGTGCAGCCGACCAGGAGGAGAAGTATCTCGATGTTCACCTCAATGGTGCAGAATACAGGCAGGGAGAACCGGTACATGTTCAGGTGGCAAAACACCTGGGGTTCCGGGCTGTTGCACTGGGATATGTCTACCCTTTCCTGCTGCTTATGGCAGTACTGGTGGCCTTCACAGCTGCAGGCACCCAGGAGTTAAGGGCGGGCACCTATGCACTGCTCTCCATCATCCCCTATTACCTGGTGTTGTTCCTGTTCCGGAAACGCATCGGGTCCGCATTTACTTTCAGCATTAAGAAAACCTAAGCCGTGCAATGAGCCAGATCATCATCTATACAATTATCACACTGGTTGCCATAGGGTCGGCAGCTGCCATTATTCTCTATTTTGTGGCGCAGAAGTTTAAAGTATATGAGGATCCCCGCATCGATGAGGTGGAGGAGTCCCTTCCCGCCGCCAATTGTGGAGGATGCGGTTTTCCGGGGTGCCGCAATTTTGCCGAAACACTGGTGAAATCAGACTCATGGGAGGACCTTTTCTGTCCGGTCGGCGGCAATGAAACCATGGCCAGGGCAGCTTCCATCCTTGGCCGGGAAGCCATTGAACAGGCTCCCAGGGTGGCGGTGGTCAGGTGCAACGGAACACCCGAATTCAGACCCCGGGTCAATCAATATGATGGTTCACCTACCTGTGCCATTGCACACAGCCTATACGCCGGTGAGGGGGGATGTCCCCATGGATGTCTCGGTCTGGCAGACTGCGTGGTTGTTTGCGCATTTGATGCCATTCATATGGACCCGAAGACCGATCTTCCCGTGGTGGTCGATGACAAATGTACTGCATGCGGGGCATGTGTGGAGGCCTGTCCGAGGGACATCATTGAACTCCGGAAGAAAAATAAAAAGGACCGGAAAATATTTGTGAGCTGCATCAACGAGGAGAAGGGCGCACCAGCCAAAAAGAATTGCAGTGTAGCGTGTATTGGATGCTCCAAGTGTTTCAATGTCTGTCCGTATGAAGCCATCACCATGGAAAACAACAAAGCATTTATCGATTCTGATAAATGCAAGTTGTGCCGCAAGTGTGTGGTAGTGTGTCCCACCAATGCCATCCTGGAGATCAATTTTCCGCTCAGGAAGGAGAAAATAGAAACCGCTGAAGCAGAAGCCAGCGAGTGACAGAAACTAAAGAGACGATTCGATGAGTCTAAAAACATTTTCAAGGGGCGGTGTGCATCCCCCCGAACATAAGTTGTCGTCGGGCCTTACCATCGAAGAGCTACCACCTCCTGATGTGGTGGTAATTCCTGTATCACAGCACCTGGGTGCCCCTGCAAAAGTGCTTGTAAAACGTGGCGATCAGGTACTCATTGGACAGCTGATTGCCCAATCCGATGGCTTTGTCTCCACCAATATTCACTCTTCGGTTTCGGGGAAAGTGTTGAAAGTGGACCAGTTCATGGACAGCTCCGGTTACCGGAAGCTGGCTGTGCAGATTGAGGTGGAGGGAGACCGGTGGATGGAAGACATCGATCGTACCGACGACCTGGTCAAAAACACCGTACTCCAGACCGCAGACATTCGAAAGAAGATCCTGGAAGCCGGGATCGTGGGACTGGGAGGAGCCACTTTCCCAAGCCATGTGAAGCTGATGGTCCCCAAAGGTAAAACTGCCGAGTACCTGATAATCAACGGAGTGGAGTGCGAGCCCTACCTGACCGCCGATCACGCCCTGATGATGGAACGGACCGATGAGGTCTTTGCCGGAATCCTGGTCCTGATGAAGGGACTAGGAGTCGATAAAGCGATTGTGGGAATTGAGAACAACAAACCCGATGCCATCGCAAAGATGAAGCAGGTGGTTCAGGGGAGCAATGTGCTTGTCCAGGGGCTGAAAGTGAAATATCCCCAGGGGGGAGAAAAGCAACTGGTACAGGCCCTGTTGAAAAGGGAGGTTCCTTCGGGCGGACTCCCCATCGATGTGGGTGTGGTGGTATTTAACGTAGGAACCGCATTTGCGGCCTATGAAGCTGTCAATAAAAACCGGCCCCTCATCGACAGGGTGGTGACCGTAACAGGAAAATCGGTGGAGAAACCCTCCAATTTCCTGGTACGCATTGGTACACCTGTCTCCTACCTGGTGGAGAAGGCAGGGGGAGTGCCCGGCAACACTGCCAAAGTGATCAACGGAGGACCCATGATGGGGAAAGCGATTTCGACACTCGATATTCCTGTAGTAAAGGGAAGCTCGGGCATCCTTCTGATCGGCGAGAATGAGGCCCGTCGCAAAGAGACACAAACCTGCATCCGCTGCACAAAATGTGTAACGGTATGTCCCATGGGAATGGAGCCTTACCTGTTGATGACTCTTTCAGAGAAGAGCCTATTCGAGCGGATGGAATCTGAAAAGGTGATGGACTGCATTGAATGTGGAAGCTGCAGTTACACCTGTCCCTCTTCACGTCCCCTGCTTGACTACATCCGCCTGGGAAAATCCGAAGTCGGTAAAATCATAAGAGCACGCAAAGCTGTATAAAGAAATATTACCAACCAGATGAATAAATTCATTGTATCACCATCACCACATGCCTACACGGGCGAATCGGTCCCGAAGCTGATGTATGGGGTGATTATTGCACTCCTTCCAGCCCTGGCAGTATCGGTCTGGTTTTTCGGGATCGGGATGATTGTAGTAAGCTCAGTCTCCATTGCATCATGCATCCTGTTTGAGTATCTGATCCAGCGGTATGTAATGAAAGTCCAGCCCACTCACCTGGACGGATCGGCCCTGCTGACCGGATTGTTGCTGGCATTCTGTCTGCCGGCAAACATCCCTTTCTGGATGGTAATGATCGGCGCCCTGGCAGCAGTGGGAATCGGGAAAATGACCTTTGGCGGACTGGGTAACAACATCTTTAATCCGGCCCTGGTGGGCAGAGTATTCCTGTTTATCTCCTTTCCCGTGGCCATGACCGCATGGCCCGAAGTAGGACAGTGGATGCAGTATACCGATGCGGTGACCGGAGCTACTCCACTGGGACTGATGAAAGAGGGTCTTGCTTTCAAAACTGTAGGTGAGATCATGCCTGAAGTTCCCTCCTTCTTCCACCTGCTTACTGGAAAAATGATGGGCTCTGCCGGAGAGGTGTCAGCATTGGCCCTTCTCCTGGGAATGCTTTATATGATGTACCGGAAGATCATCTCATGGCACATCCCTGTTTCCATCCTGGGTACTGTCCTTATATTTACAGGAATTCTCTGGCTGGCCAATCCCGATCGCTTTGCCGATCCGCTGTTTCACCTGCTTACCGGGGGACTCATGCTGGGTGCCATATTCATGGCCACCGATTATGTCACCTCTCCCATGACCGGGAAAGGGATGATTATCTACGGGGTGGGAATCGGTGTAGTTACGGTACTGATCCGGATCTTCGGAGCCTTCCCGGAAGGGGTGCAGTTTGCCATCCTGATCTTTAACGGGTTCACCCCGCTAATCAACAAATTTGTCAAACCAACACGTTTTGGAAAGGAGGTGAGCCGTGGCTAAGAAAGAATCCACTTTCATGAGCATGGTAGCCACCCTCTTTGTGGTGACCCTGGTGGCTGCCGGATTGCTGGGATCGGTTTATGCTCTGACCAAGGAACCCATCAGGCTGGCAGAGCTGAAGAAGAAGAATGAAGCTATCCAGGTGGTGGTTCCCGGATTTGATAACGAGCCCTCCACGGAGGTGAAGAGGCTCTTTATGGATGGGGATTCCATCTTCCTCTACACTGCCCGGCTGGGTGAGGATGTGCTGGGAACAGCTGTGGAGACCTTTACCAATGAGGGATTCAGCGGCGAAATCAAACTGATGGTAGGATTTAATCCTGAAGGTTCCATCATCGACATTGCGGTCATCAAACATGCCGAGACGCCCGGACTGGGAGATAAGATGGAGAAAGGCAAATCAGAATTCAGTGTGCAGTTTATGGGAAAAGATCCCGACAACTTTAACCTTGCGGTGAAGAAGGACCGTGGAGATGTGGATGCCATCACTGCCTCCACCATTACTTCAAGGGCCTATTGCGATGCAGTGAAACGCGCCCACCGCGCTATGAGTGAAGCCCAGTAAGTTTTCAGACTTTATGACTTTACAGACTTTACAGACTATACTATGAATCAGTGGAAGAACTTTAGCAAGGGATTAATCAAAGAGAATGCAGTTTTTGTGCTTTTCCTGGGACTCTGTCCCACCCTGGCTGTGACCACCTCGGCCATCAACGGATTGGCCATGGGCCTGGCCACCACCTTTGTGCTGGTGATGTCGAACCTGGTGGTATCGCTTATTAAAAATCTGATCCCCGACAAGGTGCGGATCCCCTCCTTTATTGTGATCATCGCCTCATTTGTCACCGTGGTCGAACTAGTAATGAAAGGCTACGTTCCCGCACTCTTTGATGCCCTGGGCCTCTTTATCCCCCTAATTGTGGTGAACTGCCTGGTGCTTGGACGTGCCGAAGCGTTTGCCTCAAAAAACACCATCTGGTCTTCCATTGTAGATGGAACTGGAATGGGTCTCGGTTTCACCATGGCCCTGACCGTACTGGGAGCTGTAAGAGAATTGCTGGGAAGCGGCGCCTTTTTTGGAATGAAGCTGATCAGCGGAGATGCCCTCCTGCTGTTTATCCTGCCTCCAGGTGCCTTCCTCGCACTGGGATACCTTCTCGTTCTTGTCAATATGCTTAAAGAGAAAACCGCCTGACCATGGAATATGTAATAATCATCATAGCCGCTGTTTTTGTCAGCAACATCGTACTCAACCAGTTCCTGGGTATCTGCCCGTTTATAGGCGTCTCCAGCAAGGTGGAAACCGCCATCGGGATGACCGGTGCCGTTACCTTTGTAATGGTAATCGCCACCCTGGTCACCTACCTGATCTACCACTCGGTGCTGGTCCCGCTCGATATTATCTACATGCGTACCATCACCTTTATCCTGGTCATTGCATCGCTGGTCCAGCTGGTGGAGATCATCCTCAAGAAGATCAGTCCCCCGCTCTACCAGGCCCTGGGGATCTTCCTGCCCCTGATTACCACCAACTGTGCGGTTCTGGGCGTGGCCGTACTGGCTGTTCAGAAGGATTTCAACCTGCTTGAAAGCACCGTCTTCGCCATCGGTAATGCCATTGGCTTCGGACTGGTACTGATCACCTTTTCGGGAATCAGGGAACAGCTCGACCTGCTCACTGTTCCGGCGAGAATGAAGGGCGTACCCATTGCCTTTATCGTAGCCGGATTGATGGCCCTGGCATTTATGGGGTTTGCAGGGATTGTTTAGTCAGCTTCGCTGATGTAAGAGTTCGCTTCGCGAACGGTTAGGAGCTCGCAGAGCGAGCGGTTAGAAGGTTAGTAAGTGATTGGTTAAGTAGGTTAGTGTGACAGATTCCATCATTGATAAGACCGTTGCTTTTGTGAAAGAAACCCTGGCTGATGCCGAGGGTGGGCACAACTGGGATCATATTGACAGGGTATTGAAGATGGCTCTGCATATACGTGAACAGGAAGGAGAAGGGGATTTGCTCACCATCGAGCTGGCTGCACTGTTACATGATATCTCCGATGCCAAGTTCAATGGAGGTGACCACGAGAAAGGGAGCGAACTGGCATACGATTTTCTAATCAATAACCATGTCGACCCGAACAGAGCCAATCACATCCAGGAAATAATAAAATACGTTTCTTACAAGGGGGGCTTCCCTCAGGATCGCATTCACACAATTGAGTTTCAGATTGTCCAGGATGCTGACCGGCTGGATGCCATTGGGGCCATTGGGATCGCCAGAGCATTTAATTACGGGGGATTTAAGAACAGACCCATTCATGATCCTTCCATGCCCCTTCAGGAGTATGCTGACCCAAAAGCATATCATAAATCCGATGCTCCCACCATCAATCACTTCTATGAAAAGCTATTGAAATTAAAGGACCTGATGAATACCAACACAGGAAAAACCATTGCTCAGGAGAGACACGATTTTATGCTCCAGTTTCTTGAAACCTTCTACAGGGAGTGCGATCCTGGTAAATGACTTCTTAAAACAGGTAGTTCAGGTTGATATACAATCCTGTAGATCCATCCTCCTTCTTGGCCGCAAATCCATAATCTGCAGTAACAATAAAGTTCTGGTTCAGGGCAAAGTGAATCCCACCGCCATAACCGACGTGTGGAATCTCTTTGGCGTTCAGATCCATAATCTGATCCGGGAAATCATCCGGCAGCACATCCGGCATACCCGAAGTATCAAAATCGTATTTTTGGGTGACCATTCCGGCATCCAAAAATGCAGACAACGAAATATAGAAATTCTGCTTAAATAGTGTGGTCTTCAGTATTTTTCCCCTGAATTCGAGGTTCCCAAAAGCAAACCCATCTCCCACAATCCGGTTCCGTCTCACTCCCCGAACCGTTTTTGATCCGCCTATACCATCCCTGGTCAGTTTGGGTGCTGACTGGAACATGAACGGCATCATATAAAACGGCATCTCCCCGGCTATCTTCCCCTGGTAAGAGAGCCTGTATGCCACATTCATCCATTCAGGAATCAGGGTAAAGTATTGCCGGTGGGTCAATACGATCCTGGCATATCCATAATCGGTATTGCTTAAAAATGCGGGGGCATAATGCAGCTGCATTTCCGACCAGACTCCAGTGTAGGGATTGGGTTCATTGTCCCTTGTATCGTAAATAAGACCTCCCTTCAGGATGGTATGGTTCCCTCCTTTGGCCTGGTCACCCTCGATCAATCCCCAATCCACATAGCTATTGTAGAGCGAGTTATGCGACAGCAAATCTTCCGACTTGTCTTCATTCAAACCATCAATATCCACCGAATCGATCGAATTCCCATAATAGGCAATTCCTCCTAGCCAGCGTAACTTTTGTCCGATGATCTCTCCCTGGAAATCGGCCTTGATCCGCAGCAATTGCCTGGAATGCCGGTAAAAAAGCCTGTTGGCATTTCCTGCCTGATCCACTCCCTCCTGTTCAAAATCGAGGTCGTAAACTGCCTGGTAACCATTAAATCCGTAGAAGTTAAGTGCTTTTTCTGTCAGGTAACTGACCTCAAAAAGGGACCTGATCCCGGGGATCAGTTTATCTGTTTCGTAGGTTACCTGGTTAATACCATTTCCTTTGGTGGTTCGCGACCACTCCACATACAGTGAATGATCATACTGGGGATATCGGGAACCATCACCGTACCAGTATAGATTTACCAGGGCACCATATTTAAAACCAATATCCGAATCGTATGACACTACGGGGACCCCTCCCAGGGTGAATCCGGTTTTTACCTTCTCCTCATTCTTCGAAGATGTGGTGTCTGTATCCTGTGCAATCAGGACAGCAGAAAAAAGCAAAGCAAGACTAATGGAAAACAGTCGGTTTTTCATAAAAGTTAGTTTTAGAGGCAGACAATTTAGGAATAATTTCCAGACTCACATCTGGGTAAAAGAGGAATTATTGTGTACATTGTAATAAACAAATTCGTTCTGTATGAGAGTAATTCGTCCATTTTTGTACCTGTTGATTATCCTGGTGGGGGCATTCCTGCTGTTCCTGGCATACGCTTCTCTGGACGACTACCGGCCCGATGAGGTTATCTCTCAACAGATTGATAGTCAACCTGATATAATTCAAGATACCTTATCCTTGAAGCTCCTGATCTGGAACATCGGCTATGCCGGACTGGATGCATCCATGGATTTTTTCTACGATGGCGGTGAACAGATGCGGCCTTCCCCGGAAGGTGTCCAGCGCAATATGGAAGGAATTCTCAGCACCCTTGTACCTTACCAGGACTATGATTTTGTACTGCTTCAGGAAGTAGATAAGAATTCCAGGAGAAGTTACCACCTGGATGAGTATCAAATGCTTCAGGATCAGTTCCAGGGCTATCACTGCAGTTTTGGCCTTAACTACGAAGTGTTTTTCGTCCCCATTCCCCTGAAAGAGCCTATGGGAAAAGTGGAATCGGGTTTGATGACGATTTCAAAGCAAACTCCCAATATGGTGGAGCGCCATAGTTTTCCGGGCAACTATTCATGGCCCGTAAAACTATTTATGCTGGATCGCTGCTTTTTGGTGAACCGGTATACACTCGCCAGCCAGAAGGAATTGGTGGTAATCAATACCCATAACTCAGCCTATGATGACGGCTCCCTCAGGGCTGGTCAGATGGGATACCTCAGTGACTACCTGTTGTCTGAGTATGAGAAAGGAAACTATGTTATTGTGGGGGGTGACTGGAACCAGACACCTTATGGGATAGATCCAGAGCTGCCTCTGCACCAGTTCGATACAGAAAATCTGACTTATGTGGATAAGGATTATCCAGCTCCGGGCTGGATCTGGGCCTTCGACCCTTTGTTGCCCACAAACAGGCGTGTGAAGGTACCTTATGATCCAAGCAGCACCCCTACGACCATCATCGACTGCTATCTCCTTTCACCCAATCTCCAGGAGGTAGAGGTGAAAACCATCGATCTTGGTTTTGAATACAGCGATCACCAACCTGTACAACTTAATGCAAAACTTTCCCTCAAACACTAAGCGAATACCTTGACGATGAAGATTTTTAAAAGAGTAATCACCATTATTCTGATAGTGATGGTCCTTGCCCTTGCGGCCGGTATGATATTTCTGAACAGTGTGAAAACAAGGGCCGTACCCGACTATAATGCAAATGTCGATCTTGAGAACCTGACGGCCCCTGTCACCGTTTACCGCGACTCATTGGGCATCCCTCATATATATGCTGACAATGAAGAGGATCTGTACCGGACCGTGGGTTATGTGATGGCCCAGGACCGCCTCTGGCAGATGGACCTCATGAGAAGGATCACCACCGGGAGCTTGTCGGAGGTGCTGGATCCCGGACTTGTAGATGCCGACCTGCTATTCAGGGCACTTGATTTCCCGGGCAAATCGGCCAAGGTACTTGCAAGAACCGATCCCGAAATCATCTCCTGTCTTGAGGCATTTGCAGATGGAATTAACCAGTTTATCAATCAGAACCAGAAGAAGCTCTCCTTTGAATTTACCATGCTCGGATACAAACCCGATCCCTGGAAACCCATTCATACAATCAACCTCATCGGGTACATGGCATGGGATCTCTCCTCAGGCTGGAGCACCGATATGGCGCTTTACAAAATGCAGCAGGTTCTTCCTGATACCCTTTTTCAGGAGTTACTGCCCGAACTGAAGTTCCAGAGCATCCCGGTATTCCCCGAGTACATGAGTTCTGATGAAACCCTCGAACTACAATCTTCTATGGATGATGCCATTGGGATTATTGAAGAGCTGGGGCTGCAGGTATTCGAAGCATCCAACAACTGGGCCGTTTCGGGCAAAAAGAGTGAAACAGGCATGCCCATCATGGCCAACGACATGCACCTTGGTCTGATGTCTCCGGGCATCTGGTACCAGATGCACCATGTCATTGAAGGAGAACTCAATGTGACAGGAGTGGTGCTTCCAGGATCACCGTATGTAATTGCCGGACACAACGAGGATATTGGCTGGGGAATGACCAATGTGACTGTGGATGACCTGGATTTTTATCTTGAAACAATTAACCCGGCCGACAGCAACCAGTACCTGCTTGACGGGGCGTGGGTCGATATGAGGATCGCGGAGGAGGAGATTGTGGTAAAAGGCCTTGATGAACCCCTTACCAGGATCAACCGCTATACCCACAGAGGACCCGTGGTCAGCGAATTCAAGGGCGTGAAAGATAAAGTTATCTCGGCCAGGTGGCAGGGCAATGAATACAGCAATGAAGTGAGATCGATACACCTGCTGAACCGTGCCGGGAACTGGACCGAATTCAGAGATGCAGTTACGACTCTCAACTCTGTCAATCAGAATATTGTGTATGCCGACAGGTTCGGGAACATCGGGTTGCAGACCTCTGCGGGGATTCCCATCCGAAGGGAAGGCGGGATTCTTGTCTATCCGGGCGACACCTCCCTCTACGACTGGATGGGTCAGATCCCCTTTGAAGAGCTCCCCTTCACCTACAATCCCGAATGCGGCTACGTCTCCAGCGCCAACAACAAGACCGTGAATGAGGACTACCCCTACTACATTGGGTCATGGTTTAGTCTGCCCAACCGCATTGGCCGGATCAGGGAGATGCTGGAAGAGACTGAGGTCCTGGGCACCGATGATTTCAAAAGGATGCTACGCGACCAGACCTCACACCTTGCGCTGAAGATGACACCCATCTACCTGGAAGCCCTGGAAGACCTGGTGGAGGAAGTGGAAGCAGAGGCCTACCAGCAACTGGCCTCATGGGATTACGATATGAAATCCTCCTCCCCTGCGGCACTGATCTTTGAGATCATGTGGCTGGAACTGACCAGGGCCATGTTTCATGATGAACTGGGCGACAAACTCTACCCGCTGATGATGAGCAACAACATCATCCCCAGAAACCTGGTCAACAGGGTAAGAATCACAGGTGCATCCGGCTGGTGTGACGATGTAAACACACCCGATCAAATTGAAACGTTCCACGACAACATCAGGACAGCCTTTCGCCAGACCGTAGATACACTCTCATCCATGTACGGTGAAGATCCCGCAGCCTGGGAGTGGGGCAAGCTCCACAAAGTGGCACTGATACACCCCATGGGAAGCGTGAATATCGTTGATAAACTGTTCAGGGTGAACAGGGGGCCCTATTCCATTGGTGGAAGTTATCACACAGTGTGTCCCTACAGCTACCCCATTGGCTCTGGTTTTGTGGCAGACCACGGAGCCTCTGAACGTCATATCTTTAATACAGCAGACTGGGATCAATCCTGGTCCGTAATCCCAACCGGAACATCCGGAGTACCAGCATCGCCTCACTACCTCGATCAGACCACTCTATATATCAATAACCAGTTCCACAGGGATCATTTCAGCAGGGAAGCTGTGGAGACAAATAGTTTGTACAGGGCGGAATTTGAATAAAGACTCAGCTTAGATATCCGTCGATCTTATCAAGCAATAAACTCATGTTCAAAGGCTTGGTAAGAAATGCGTCACATCCGGCCTGTTCGGCTTCCTTTGCATCTACCGAGAACGCGTAGGATGTCTGGGCAATTACTTTCACATTGCGGGCAAAGGACTTGATCTCCCTGGTTGCAGATAATCCGTCTTTCTCAGGCAGAAGAATATCCATCAGAATCAGGTCGGTTTCGGGATTGTGACGCACATGCTCCACAGCCTCCCGGCCATCTGTCGTATAGGTAATCTTTGCCCCGGTATTTTTCAGGAACTCATTAAGCAGGTAGGCACTCGATTCATCATCCTCCACCACCAGGATGTTCTTTGAGCTCCACTTATAGACCGGCTGATCTTCCATGATAGATTTTTCTTTATGAAGGTGTCTGCTTCAAGTAAGTTACGGAAAAAAAATCCATGCCGGGTCATTTTCGACCCAATAATTTCCCGGGGGTTCGAAAAAAAACTAAATTTAGAACCCTTAATAAACCAAGTGCAAATCATAAATGCTGAAATATGAAACTGAAAAATATTCTGGGAATCGACATTGGAGGATCTGGCGTAAAAGGCGCCATCGTTGATACAAAGAAAGGTGAGCTGATCACTGAAAGGTATCGGATCCCCACCCCCCAGCCCTCTACACCGGAAGCGGTTGCCGATGTATTGAACAAGATCGTGAAACACTTTGACTGGGAAGGTCCGGTAGGTGTTGGTTTCCCAGGAGTGATTCAGCAGGGAGTGGCCCGTACGGCCGCCAATGTGGACAAAAGCTGGATAGATAAAGACCTGAATAAACTGTTCTCCAAAGTGACCAAGTGTAAGGTCCATGTGGTGAACGATGCAGATGCAGCCGGAATGGCCGAGGTAAAGTTCGGGGCAGGAAACGGAAAGATAGGCACCCTGCTGCTGGTCACTGTCGGGACCGGACTGGGTACTGTAATCTTCTCCAACGGACAACTGGTCCCCAACCTGGAGATGGGACATATTCTGCTCCACGGAGCCGATGCAGAACTTTACGCCACCGATGCAGCCAGGCAGAATAATGACCTGGACTGGGACACCTGGGCCAAACGATTCAATGAGTACCTGCTCCGCATGGAAGAGCTGGTCTGGCCCGACAGGATCATCATTGGCGGAGGCGCCAGCAAGAAAGGAGACAAATTTTTCCACCACCTGACCACCAGGGCCAAAGTGGTCCCCGCCAAACTCATGAACGAAGCCGGTATTGTGGGCGCCGCCATGGTAAGTAAATACTATAATAAGCTGGAAAAAGCTGAAAGGAAAAAGCTGAAAGTTGAAAGCTGAAAATAGCTTATATAGCAGGAAGGTTCAGAATGTAGTTTGTGCTTCTTCCACCTTCACCAGAATCCGATAAAACTCCTTTTTCGATCAAATCTTGAATATCTCTACGGGCAGTATCTCTATGTACTTGTGTAATTTTAGCCCATTTGGATGAATGCAACTTGCCAACGAAGTCACCTTGAAGTTTATTGATCATTTCGACTTGTCTCTCATTGAATTGGGTAGCTTTATGCAACTCCCAGAATTTTGCCTTTACCAATATTTTCGATAATGTTTCATCAGTTGCTTCAAGCGCCTCAGTTAAGCGTTCAAAGTACCACACGAGCCATTGGCTTACGTCCATGCTTCCCTTTTGGGTCGACTCCAATACATCATAATATCCCTTTTTAAGTTTCATGAGTTGAGCCGACATACTATAGAATCTTTGCTTGGTTCTATCTGCTCTGGCTAATTGAGTATCTGCAATGGCTCTGGCAATTCTTCCATTCCCATCATCGAAGGGATGGATACTTACAAACCATAAATGGGCTATAGCTGATTTAACTACAGGCTCCATACTTTCATCTGTATTAAACCACTCTAAAAATCGATTCATCTCCTTTTTTAATCGTGGAGCTTCAGGAGCGGTGTAATGTACCTTTTCTCTCCCCATTGGACCTGATACCACATGCATTGGACCGTGTTCATCACCCCTCCAATCACCTACAGTGATCTTATACATCCCACTTCTTCCAGTTGGGAATAGGGCAGCATGCCATCCACACATTCGATCCTTAGTTACGGGATCTTTATATTTCTGAGTTGCATCCAACATCATATCTACAATCCCTTCTACATAGCGACTTGCATTAGGTAATCCTGATATTTCCATCCCTAACCTTCGAGCCACTGACGACCTTACTTCTTCCGGGTTCAATAATTCTCCTTCAATTTCACTTGACTTAACAATGTCTTCAGTTAATGTCTCAAGTACGGCTTCTTCCCTTAGTTCGAACCCCATGCCTTCCATTCTGCCTATTAACCTTCCTTGTAGATCACGCACCTTGCTCACGTATGGGAGTAGTGTGTCGTTATCCCATTTAAAGTTTGGCCAGTCTTTGCTATGATGTATATACATGGTTATTTTTTATATGACGTATTTTATACTGCGAATATACAATGGATTTGCCGTATTGTAAATTTTTTGCCGTAATATATACGTCATTCATAATATTTAATTGCCGTATTTGGCTGTATCAAGCCCGAAGTGATCTTTAAAACGTTGGACAGAAAAAGTGAAGATAGATTAGGAATATGAAAAAACAGGCCGCCTTAGTGTTTGTAAGGCGGCCTGTTTTTTCAAATGGCTTGTGACTTTCGACTATTTTTCAGCGGACCACTCCTTCAGGGAGTCGGCCAGTTTCACCAGCTTCATAAACTCTGAACGGTATCCCTCTTCATCCTCGCCCCTGGCACCTTTGGCCATGGCGATCACCTGCTCCATGGAGGCATCCCCTTTGTATTGAGAGTTCCTCAGGATCATTCCAAATTCAGCAATGGAAGCTGAGAAGCGGAAGTTGTCAGAAGTTTCATTCAACTTCACTACTTTTCCTTTCACCGGAATCTCCACCTTGGTGCTGGTGTTTCCGTCGGGCTGCTTGTAGCGAAGCTTTACGGTCATTAATTCTGCCTTGGAATCGGGCTCCACCTTCAGGGTCTTAGCCTTCTTTTCACCGTTTGCCTGGTATTTCAGCGGATCGATGCTTTTCAGTGCTTCATCCGATCCGGCGGGGATCAGTTCATACAGGGCCGTTACAGTATGTCCGGCACCCATCTCCCCTGCATCTTTCTTATCGTCGTTGAAATCCTCATCGTTCAAAAGACGGTTTTCATAACCCACCAGCCTGTATCCTTTCACACGGGCGGGATTGAATTCGATCTGGAACTTCACATCCTTGGCAATGGTAAAGAGTGTTCCCCCGAACTCGGTGATAAAGACCTTACGGGCCTCCTGGATGTTATCGATATAGGCGTAGTTGCCGTTTCCCTTGTCGGCGATGATCTCCATCTTATCGTCCTTGTAGTTGCCCATACCGAAACCCAGTACAGTCATAAAAACGCCATGTTCCCTCTTCTGCTCGATCAATCTTTCCATTTCAGCATTGCTTGAGGAACCCACATTAAAATCACCATCCGTGGCAAGGATTATACGGTTGTTGCCCTCTTCTTTAAAGTTCTCCTGGGCCACCTTGTAAGCCAGCTTTAGTCCGGCACCACCAGCAGTAGAGCCACCCGATTGCAGCTGCTCCAGTGCAGCAAGAATCTCAGCTTTCTTTGTTCCCGGAGTCGACTCCAGTACCAGTCCGGCTGCACCTGCGTACACTACTATGGCTACACGGTCTTCAGGTCTCAGTTCATTGACCAACATCCTGAAGGCCTGCTTCAGCAAGGGAAGCTTATTGGCAGCACCCATGGAACCTGATACATCGATCAGGAACACCAGGTTGGAGGGGGGCAATTCCGATTTATCGATGCTTTTTCCCTTCAATCCCACATGTAATAGCCGGTGGGATCCGTTCCAGGGGCATTCCGAGATCTCGGTATAGACAGAGAAAGGGTGCTTTCCTTCAGGCTCGGGATAATTGTAGTTAAAATAGTTGATCATCTCCTCGATCCGCACAGCATCTACCGGAGGCAGCTGTCCCATGTTCAGGAACCGGCGTACATTTGAGTAAGAGGCCTTATCCACATCGATGCTAAAGGTAGAGAGTGGATTGTGAAACACATCCTTGAATCCGTTCTCATCAATGGCTGTATAACCTTCAGTATTGTGCTGGATATATCCGGGCTCCGGAGCATAAGATGCATATACCTGGGCTCGTTTGGCATGTCGGTTTCCACCAACTACATGCATGCTTGTTTCCCTTGCAGTCTTATCCCTTACCATAGGAGGCATCGCAGCATCATACTCCATGCTTACCACATCCTCAAGAACCATGGTCGAGGATTTAAGGGTAACATTGATCCGGTTCGACCGGGCTATTTTAACCACTTCTGTCCTATATCCTATAAAAGAGAATTCCAGGTATTTGGCTTCACTGCTCACCTGGATCTGGTAGGCGCCATTCCTATCGGTCACTGCACCCTGAGTGCTTCCTTTCACATGCACGTTTACCCCTTGAAGGGAAAAGCCAGCTTCATCCTTAACCACTCCACTGATCAAACGGGATTGATCAGGAGCAAAACTAAAGGCTGAGAAAAAAAGTACTGTAATTATTGAGATTATTGTTTTCATGATTTCTTTTTTTTAGTTCGATTTCAACCATAGGATGCAGCGATCTTCGGGATTCCATAAAAACTTTTGCATTTTTTCTTAATTTTATCAGATTCACTCCCGGCACATGCTCGAAATCAGCGGAAAACATCCGGAAAGATCAGATGAGGAATTGCTCCTGCAATTTGTGAAATCCGGAAAATTGGATCCGCTGGGCGAACTCTACTCTCGATACATGCACCTTGTATATGGTGTGGCGCTCAAGTACCTGGGCAACCGCGAGGATGCCAGGGATGTTGTCATGCAGATTTTCGAGAAGCTGATCTCCGATCTGCCGGAACACGAAGTCAGGAACTTCAAAAGCTGGCTATATGTACTTACAAAGAATCATTGCCTGATGCAGATCAGGGCAAGAAAAAGTACGGAAGGAAGACTGGAGGGGTATAAAATCGAGCAACAATTTATGGAATCTGATCAGGAAATGCATCCCATAGACAGAGAGGAGCATTCCCTGGAGGAAGCTCTTAAAGAGTGTATAGAACAATTAAAGGCCGAACAGAGACAGTGCATTGAATTGTTCTACTACCAGAAACAGTGTTATCAGGAGATTGCAGTGCAGCTCGGGATGAATGAGCTTAAGGTGAAAAGTTATCTCCAGAATGGCAAGCGGAATTTGAAAATTTGTCTGGAAAAGAAAAATGTCAGGTAACAAGAAACATAGAACCATCCATGAGTACTTAAGGTACCTGAAAGGAGAGCTCTCCGGTGAGGAGCGCCATGCTCTGGAACGGGACCTGGAGGCTGATCCTTTTGAAAAAGAGGCCATGGAGGGCTTTGAGTTGATCGCTCCCGGGGAGCTGGAAGAGGATCTCCTCTCGCTCCATGACAGATTGCGTAAAAGGCATCAAAATCAAAGGAGGAGAAGGGTTGCGATGTATAGCATCGCAGCTTCTGTGGCTTCCTTGCTGGTGGTAGGCACCATTTTCCTCAACATTTATGATTTCAATCCTGAAACCGGACAGGAAGCTCTCCCGGAGGAAGAAAGCCTTATGATGGAAGAGAGTCCGAAACGGAGTGAACCTGAGGTGGCAGAAGACACCGACCTGGATGAAGAAATCGCTGTAGAGAAAGAGGCAGTACCTGTAGAACTGAGTCGGGTCGAAAAGCAACAGGTGTCCGGCGAGCGCAATGCAAAAGGGCCCGGAGCTGTAAAGAAAATCGAAGCTCCCTCAGACAAAGAGGAGTTAATTGTCCTTGATGAGGATTTTGAAATGGCAGCTATGGAGGAGGCTGAGGAGGTGGTTATTGAGGAGGCTGAGGTGGCTGCTTTACAAATTGCAGACGAAGAGGGTCCGGAGATCGCAGAAGATATTGCACTGGTGCCAGAGACTGATGGAGTAGTGGCAATAGAAGCGGCCCCCGCAAACAGGCAGAAGAGGGCCATGAGCAAAGCCAGGACTGTTCCTTCATACACCAGCCAGGTTAGCGGAGTGGTGGTTTCTGCAGAGGATATGGAGCCGCTTCCGGATGCTTCCCTGTTGGTGAAAGGGAGCAGTTCGGATTATGTAACAGATATGCAGGGCCGATTCACACTACCTTCCGGTGAAGAAACCACAACCACCATCATTGCAAGCTACGTAGGGATGGTGACCGATGAGTATCAGCTGGCAGGAGGAGAGGAGAACAGGGTGGTGATGCAGCCCGATCTGGCTATTCTCAATGAAGTGGTAGTGGTTGGTTTTGAACCTCCCGGAGAGACCTATCCCACCAGTGCGGTCCAGAGAGTGAAAATGGAACAGCAGGATTATTACTCAGAATATAGTGGGGCTGAACCTACTGGGGGGATCGAAGCATTTAAGATGTACATGGAGGAGAATATCCGGTTTCCGGCCGGAGATACCATCAGCAAAAGAGAGGTGGTTGTCCTTAAATTCACAGTAGCACCAGACGGGAACATTGCCGGTATGAAATCCCTTCGTTCGCCGGGGGACGAGTTCACAGAAGAGGCCATCAGGCTGCTTAAGGAGGGCCCTCGCTGGAAACCGGCTCTTGGCGAAAACGGGCCCACCCACGATGTGGTCCGTATGCGCATTGTATTTAAAAAACAGTAAAATACCCCAACATGAAACGCAAGATCCTGAACAATGCAGGATTGCTGATCCTTGCCATTGTCTTCTCCACAGGCCTCATATTTGCCTTTATTGAACTTCCCAGGCTGCTGGATGCCAGCCTGCAAAACAACCTGGGATTTCCGCAATTTGATCAGGGCGGAGGCGGATCCAGTGCCCTGAAAACAGAGCTGTTTATCCAGGGGCTGCACCTGAGGTGGATCGGGTACGGCTCTCTGATCCTGATCATGGGATTGATCATTTTCGGATATAGCACCCGGCGATCGGGATGGGCCCTGGCGGGGGCGGTGGGTCTCTTTATCCCGGTATTCGGACAGTTTGCCCTAAGTATGTTCTTCCTGGCAGGACTTGGTTTTCTCCGGGTAGGATGGCTCCCGTTCCTGGATGTCTCTTCATTCGATCTCCTCGATCTGGGGAAGGTGATTTATGTTCCCTACTGGATACTCATGTGGTTCCTGGGACTGTTTAAATGGAACGCACACAACTTTCTTACATGGGTTTTCATGGATTCCGGGGCATTCCTGTTTACCTGGGGTGTATTGCTGTGGTTCAAATCGAGGTACGAGGGAAATAAAGTGGCCTCAGCCTGGATCTATAAAATATCGCGTCATCCTCAGTACCTGGGCTGGATCCTATGGAGCTACGGTTTTATTCTTTTCACCCCGTTTATCAACGATATGAAAAAGTCGTGGGCGGTCCCCTCCTCCCTTCCGTGGCTGCTGATGACCATGACCATCGTCGGGATCTGCATGCTGGAGGAGATCAGGATGATGGAGATCACCGGGGGCAAATACCAGGAGTACAGGAAGGACTCTCCGTTCCTGGTTCCGCTCCCGACCTGGCTCAATAAGATCCTTACCTGGCCCGCCCGACTGATAACAAAAGGGGAGTATGCCTCCAAACGAATCCAGGTGCTTTGGATTGTCCTGATCTACACCGGGATCCTTATGGCACTGTCTCTTCTCTGGGTGGATCTTGGAAAGTCAAAAAACATAAGCGAATCCCCGGATCCAGGCCGGAAAGAGCTGTCAGAAATCATGGCAAAGCTGGAGGAGGCCGGGGACAACCGCCGGGCGATCAGCGCCGAGATGAATCATCTTCCTCAACATAGAGAAGCAGGAAAAGATTCACTTCTGGTGCTGGCTACCCACCCCAATCCCCTTATGCGAGAGTTTGCCATCATGCACCTGGGCCGGGAAAAGGTCCTGGAAGGGGAAGATATCTATATCCAGTCCATGTACGACTCCACCTGGAGAGTCAGGGGCTCTGCCATCATCGCTGTAGGTGCGATCAGGTCGGAGAAAGCAGTGGACAGCCTGATCCAGATGCTGGTCAACCCACGGCTTAAAAACAATATCTTTCACATTTACGAAGCCCTGGGTGCCATTGGCGATCCGAAGGCTATTCCTTACCTGGCAAGGGGACTGGATGGAGGAGAGCACTACAACCAGGTTTCTGCATTAAATGCCATCCTGCAAATTGATGCTGATACCGGACTTGGCTACGCCCTCTCCGAATTGGATGATGATAATGTATCTGTGAGAAGAAATGCCGTAATCACCTGTATTCAAACGGGCAACCAGGCTGCAAAAGAACCCCTGATGGCCCTCTTCAGCGATGAAGATTTTGAGGTGCGCTTTTATGCCTTACAGGGCGTGAAACGGCTGGAAAATTAATATATTAAGGAACTGATTTAATCACCAACTAAACAGATTCCTATGAAACTTATCAAAGCACTATTTACCGTTGTTGCCATACTGGCCATTACAGGGACCTGCCTTGCTCAGGAGAAGTATCTTTACGAGGAGATGGGATATACCTCCCTGTTTAACGGGGAAGACCTTACTGGTTGGATTATTCCCGAGGGAGACAACGGACACTGGTCGGTCATCGATGGGGTCATCGATTACGATGCCAGGTCCGAAGCTGAGAAAGAAAAAAGCTTATGGAGTGAAAAAGAGTACCACAATTTTATACTGCATATTGAATGGAGGTTCAAAGGGTACGGCGATCATCTGTTT
>JAGLPR010000092.1 GCA_023137255.1 Bacteroidales bacterium
AGGATGCTGACGGAAAGAACGTAGCACCGCTGCGTCCCAACTCCGATTCAGGGATCCTGCTCAAAGGTGTGGGACAAACCAACCTCTGGTGCTGGTCGGTGGGTTCAGGTGAGTTGTGGAGCATCAGGAACAACAATGAACTGGCTCCCGAGGTGCGGGCTGCGGCTGTTCCTAGTGAAAATGCTGACAGACCGGTGGGTCACTGGAATTCATTTGATATCCTGGTCAGGGGAGAGCGGATCACCATAGTGAATAACGGGATCATAGTGATCCACAAGGCGCTCTACCCCGGACTTGATGTGACAGGGCGAATCGGACTACAGCACCATGGCGGTGTAAATCCGGAGACCGGCAAACTTCGCGGAGGCTCCAGCCTGGTTCAATTCCGCAATATCTGGATCCAGGAACTATAAGATACCCTGGTGTTCAGTGCTTACCTGACCACCGGAAACTCTGTAATCCTGAGGGTGGAACATCCATAGGGAATCAGGATAATCTCATCAGGTTCGTTTTCCATCAGATGTTTCAGCGGCAGACTATGTGGCAGCGGTCCGGCCATTTCCCGGTGCAGTTTCCAGTCGGGAATCAGTTTTCCCCTGGTATGCAGTGCCAGGGGTGCATCATCCAGGGTCCAGGGGTAAGATCCTGATCCGTTTGTATTTCGAACGACCTCAAATCCCTGGCCCGGATCCAGAATAGCTGCTTCCAGGAGCCCATAGTTCCATGGGTCCAGCGGCCTCACTTCGCTGAAATTTCCATACTTGTCGCTGTTCTCCACCTCTGACCACTCCTCCCTGATTCTTAAAGAGTAGACCAGTGGTCCACGCTCTACCGAGACTGAGTTCTCCACCCAACGATTCAGTTTCACTTCCATGGGAAGTTCAAGTTCCACAAGGTCACCATTCTGCCAGGTACGATCCAAAATCATCATTCCATCAGAGACCTTGAACCCGATCTCGCTGCCGTTGATGCTCAGGGCAGGCGATTCACACCAGCCGGGAATCCTGAGGTGTAGCGGAAACTCCACATCCTGTGCGGTGGTAACATGAAACCGGATTCGCTCTTCAAAAGGATAGCTGGTCTCTTCCCGTATAGACACCTCCGTCCCTCCTGCTACCGTGGCAGTCACATTGCACGGTCCATAAACAATGGCCGCCAGACCCCCGCCGGCCGAAGCGTACCATAGGTGTGAAACCAGCTTGGGCCAGCCCTGGTGAAGATTGCATGTACAGCAGGGATAGCCTGTAAGCAGTCCGTAACAGAGATCGGTGTGTCCGTGATGGTCCTCTTCATAAAAGTTGTGACGGTGCCTGGTGAGCATCACCTGGTTGGCCTGCTGGAAATACTGGCGGGACGAGAAATCATCGCTTACCTGGGTGGGAAGGGCATTGTATGCTATCCTTTCCAGGTGGTCCATGAATTCCACATTCCCCGATATGGCAATCATCTTTTCCAATGAATACATCAACTCCACCACTGAGCACAGTTCGATGCCCTGGGTTGGATCGTTGCCATGCATGGGTTCGTCTCCTCCATACATGCCCTGGGGCTGACCATGGAAGCGGGTCATGTCTGCCAGAGCCTTAGTGACCGCCTCCAGGTATATTGGATCCGGGTCTTGCTGATACCTGATCATCGGTTCTTTGATTCCCTGGGCAAAATTCACACAATGAAAACTCTGCAGCTGTTCGACGCAGAGCCTCGAAATCAGATCCTCATCAAAGGGGTACCTGTTTCCGGTATTATAGGGATAGAGATGATCCAGATCCGGTACCTGGTTGCACTCCTCATTCAGGAAGATCCTGGTCCAGGGGAAGGTCTGTTGGTGGAGCAGATCGGCCAGCTCCAGGAGAAAAGTTTCCCCGGTCTGGTTGTAGAGCCAGTAGACCACCATCAGGTTGTCCCCTCCTCTTCGGTTGGCCCAGAAGGTCCAGTGGTCTAGAGGTGTTTTTGGAAGCTCGTTCAGCTGGTACCTGAAATAATTGAGCATCAATTCAATCACCCTTTCATCGCTGGTAGCTTCATGGTACTGCTGTAATACCTTCAGCATAACCATTTTCGGCCACCAATCCTCTCTCATGCCCTTCTGAAGTCCGGGTTCAGTTTCCGGAGGTGTCTCAAAGGGAACCGGACCGAAATAACCCTCTTCGGTCTGGCTGCCCAGTGCCCACTCAATCCAGGGCATTGCTTTGGCTTTCAATGCATCATCCTCCAGTTGCCATGCCAGCGGGACCAGTCCGTCCAGCCAGTAAACGCCCCTTTCCCAGCCATCGCCATCGCCACCCAGCCAGCCATTTCGTTCACCCACCACCGATGGATACCACTCGTCCAGGTGACCGGTCATTCCTTCTTTCATCAACTGTAGTTGCTGCAACAACCATCCTTCAGGTTTAACAGCCCCCACGGGCAGCTCCATGTAAGCTTTGGCGACCAGGGGAAGCCTGTTCTGCAAATGGGGTTTTTCTGTTTCAGAGGCCTGCTGGCTGCACGATGCAACAAGCATAAATAACATCAATGGGAAAATCCGGGTTTTCATATCTCCAAAGTTATCAACTGTTTTCTTCACTTTAATTCGCTCTACGATCCAATATTTCAGTCATTAGCACCGGGCGGTTCTCTTTAAGCGATTTTTTGGCTGCCAAACCCATGGCAATCGAAATCAATCCATCCTCTCCGTCCACTGGCATTTCACTGCCCAAAACAAGTGCATCGATAAATTCCCTTATCTCCTGATTGTAGGAAGCATCGTATCTTTCCAGAAAGAAGTGCAGGGGCAGATCGCCCGACACTCCTGCCTCAGTATAAAGTTTATGGTTGTTTGAGAAATTGTTCTCGGCCTGTGCCATTCCTCTGCTTCCAAACACTTCCAGGCGCTGATCGTAACCATAGGCTGCTTTTCTGCAATTGTCGATAAGGGCCATTGAATCATCTTCAAATGTGAGGATAATCACTGCTGTATCCACGTCTCCCGCTTCGCCAATTTCAGGATCAACTTTAACGGTTGCTTTGGCAAATACTTCCTTCACCTCTTTCCCCGAAATAAAGCGTGCCATATCAAAATCGTGGATCGTCATATCGAGGAACATGCCTCCCGAGACTTTTATATAGGAAACAGGAGGGGGGCCCGGATCGCGACTTGTAATTTTTAGGATTTGCGGATCCCCCACTGATCCATTGTCCACCAGTTGTCTGATTTTTTTGAACTCAGGATCAAAACGACGATTGAAGCCAAGCATCAACTTGATACCCGCTTCTTTTACAATCTCCAACACTTCCTGAACACGCTCCAGGGACAGGTCCAGGGGTTTCTCGCAGAAAATCTGTTTCCCCGCCCTGGCTGCTTTTACCACATAGTCGGCATGGGTATCGGTGGGTGAGCAGATCACCACAGCATCCAGATCGGGAACTGCCAGCAATTCATCAAAAGTTTTCACAAACACCGGAACATTAAACTCATCTGCGATGGCTTTTGATTCATCAAAAACATCCATGGCTGCAACCACCCTGATTTCTGTAAAGTTCCGCGCCAAATTTTTGAGGTGTATTTTTCCAATGCGGCCCAGGCCGGCAACCGCAACATTTAGAATTTCCATGTTTAGTTGTTTTTTATGTTTCTAAAGTTCCAATGATTTTATGTATTTCCTGTTGTTCTCAGCACACTTTTTAGGTGAACCCATGCCCGGTAAAACATCCTGCTCAACCACAATCCAGCCGTCGAAACCTTCTTCGAGAAGCTTGTTTACAATGGATTGGAAGTCCACATTTCCCTCTCCCAGTTCACAGAAAACACCCTCCTCTACCGATTTAAAATAGTCGTAACTGTTTTCTTTGGCATCCTGACCTACTTTAGGGTCGAAATCTTTGAAATGAACATGCCAGATCCGGTGGTAATACTTTTCCAGGGCTTCCACCGGATCGCCTCCGCCAAATGCAAAGTGTCCCATGTCGAGACACAATCCCAATAATTCAGGATTAGTAAGCTCCATTAGTTTTGCAACTTCCCGAGGAGTTTCGACATACCCGCCACAATGGTGATGAAATACAGTTCGCATTCCATATTTATCTTTTACTGCTTTGGCTACTCTCTCGGCTCCTGTGGCAAAGGTAAACCATTGTTCATCGCTCAGACCCATTTCGGGAGTGATGCGCCCTGCATTTTTGCTGCGTTCGTCCACCGAGCCATTTTCATCGGCCAAAACAATAAAGGCAGATGTATAACCTGCATCATACATCAGTCCAGCTGTTTTAAGAGCCAAATCAACACCTGCTTCATGGGCTTCGGCGCTGGCCATGGCCACCGGAACAAATGCACCAAGAAGCTCCAGATTTTTACTGCTCAGAACCCTATTTAAATCTGCCGGAGTTGCAGGCATAAAACCCCAGTCGCCCAGTTCGGTTCCGGCATATCCGGTTTCGGCCATTTCATCCAAAACCTGTTGGTATCCCAGGGATTTACCTTCCAGTTCGAATTCTAAAGCACCCCAGGAACAGGGTGCATTGGCTATTTGAATCATAGTCAGTTGGTGTTATGATTTAAAATTTACGTGTCCACTCTTTGGGCCAGCGTTCTATCACCAC
>JAGLPR010000093.1 GCA_023137255.1 Bacteroidales bacterium
CTAAAGGGGAACTGTGCCATGGGTGCAGCTACTCCAATGTTGATCCCGATATTTCCGGCATTGGCTCTGTTACGGAATGTACGAGCGTTCAATCCACTTGAAGTAAACAGACAGGCCATGTTCCCATAGTTGTTTCTATTCACAAAATCAATCGCCTGATCGATGCTATCCATTGGAAGCAAGCTCATTACCGGACCGAAGATTTCAGTATTAATAACTTCGCCGTCCAAAGCCACATTTTCCAGAACGGTTGGCTTGACAAAGTTTCCTGCTTCGTAACCACTGATGGAGGCATCTCTACCATCTAAAAGAAGCTTTGCCCCCTCCTCCACTCCTTTGCCAATCAGGTATTCGATACGCGACTTACTCTCGGGAGTAATTACCGGTCCCATTTCGATGCCTTCATCCAGGCCAAAACCTGTAGTTTTATTTTTTGCAGCTTCAAGCAGAGCTTCTTTGACTACGCCTCTGGAATCGCCAACAGTAACAATATTAGAAGCTGCCAAACAACGTTGTCCTGCGCAACCATACACGCTGTCGGCAACAATCCTGGCTGTCATCTCAATATCCGCATCGGGCATGATAACGACCGGGTTTTTAGCTCCGCCCTGCGCCTGCACCCGCTTACCATTGGCAGCACCACGCTGGTAAATGTATTTTGCAACGGTAGTGGAACCTACAAAACTGATCGCTTTCACCTCAGGATGGTCAAGCAAGGTGTCCACACTCTCTTTCCCTCCATGTACCAGGTTAACCAGGCCTCTGGGCAGATCCAGCTGGTCGATCAGTTCAAAGACTTTCATCATGGTTAAGGGAACTTTCTCTGAAGGCTTCAAAATGAAACTGTTCCCACAAGCTAGTGCATAAGGCAAAAACCAGAAGGGAATCATTCCCGGGAAATTAAAAGGGGATATGCCTGCACAGACCCCCAGGGGCTGGCGAATCATAAACTCATCAATTCCCCTGGCTATGTTTTCTGAAAATTCGCTTTGGATTAATGTGGGTGTCGCACAGGCTGTTTCTACATTCTCTATGCCTCGCTCCATTTCAGCCACCGATTCTGCATAGCTCTTGCCACACTCAAGGGTAATTAGCTTTGCAATTTCTTCGGTATGCTCTTCAAGTAAGAGCTTTAGTTTATACAGGGGTTGCACTCGACGCATCACAGGTGTATTACGCCATTCTTTCGAAGCCTGACTGGCAGCACTTACTGCATCTTCGGCATCTGAACCAGTTTTCGCACCGTAAGGGACTCTGGCCAGGACTTCCTGATTGGCAGGATTGACAACATCAATGGTCTTCTTCTCACTACTTTCAATCCATCGCCCCCCGATGTAATTTTTTAGTATCTCCATCATTCAACATATTTGTTTGATTTCATATAGATTAACTCCGCCCCAGCAGAATATAGATAAGTATGGTTACTACTACCAGTACCGTGGAAAGGTGCTTTGCATATTTCCATTGCACCATCTCCAAATTTATGGCTGCCGTTCTGATTCCAAAGTTCTTGCGTGGATAGAAATGCGATACCGCAAACATGATAATCACGTTCAGCACAAATTCAATTCCCCAGTTGTGAATAAAATGGATATCCACTTTTAGAACAAAAGTGGTGACGATGTAGTACACCAGGCCAAAGATCAAAGCAGTCTTGGCTCCCACAGCTGAAATCTTCTCCATGAAAAACCCGGCGAGCATGATGGAAGCAATTGGAATGAAAAAAATACCATTCAACTGCTGCAAAAGCTGGTACAGACCCTCCGGTGCCTTTGCAACCATGGGTGCTGCCAGAATGGCGAAAATGGCCAGAACCGAAGAAACCGATCTGCCGACCCAGACCAGGCGCCTTTCCTTAACATCCTTTTTAATCAGACGTTTGTAGACATCCACACTAAAAATGGTAGCGGCACTGTTTAATACACTGTTAAAGGTACTTAGCACCGCACCCATGACCACCGCCGCAAAAAAACCGGACAAACCCAGTGGCAGCACCTTTTTTACCAGGGCAGGATAAATGTGGTCCTGCTCATCATAAAGGGAATCGCCAAAGTAGTAGAATCCGATCACCCCGGGCAATATGATTATGATGGGAACCAATATTTTCAAAACGCCTGTAAACAATAAGCCTTTCTGCGCTTCCACCAGGTTTTTTGCTCCAAGTGCCCTCTGAATAATGGTTTGGTTCATTCCCCAGAAATAGAGCTGGTTAATAATTAAGCCTGTAAAAAGCACCCCGAAAGGCATGACCGAATCTTTTGCCCCGACCACATTGAACTTCTCGGGAGCATGTTCAAAAACTTTTGACAGGCCGGAAATAGGATTTCCGTCACCTATAGCCACCAGGGCAATAAGTGGAATCAAAATGCCTCCGATCAAAAGTCCATATCCATTGATTGTGTCGGAAACAGCTACCGCTTTCAGACCTCCAAAAATGGCGTATAAAGAGCCTATTAAGCCGATGGCAACCACCGTGATCCACAGACCTTCTGCTTTGGAAACGCCCAGACTCTCAGAGACATTAAAAATGCTTTCGAGATTAATTGCACCTGTGTAAAGCACAATAGGTAAAAGTGTGACCACAAAGGAAACAACCAGAAAAAGTGCAACCAGACTTCGGGTAAGCCCGTCAAATCTTTTTTCGAGATACTCTGGAATGGTGGTTAAACCAAGTCTCAGATATTTTGGGATAAAGTACATGGCCGCAACTACCAGCGCCAGTGCTGAAGTAACCTCCCAGCCTATGATTATAAAACCATTTTTGTAGGAGGAGCCATTCATTCCGATAAGATGTTCGGTAGAAATATTGGTAAGAAGCATCGAGCCTGCGATCACTACACCTGTCAAACTGCGTCCGCCAAGAAAGTACCCATCAGAGGTGTCAAGCTTCTCTTTTCGCAGTTTGAACCAGGCATAAAATGCCACAAATGCAGTAAAAGCAATGAAAGTGATTACCGTTAGCATATGAATTGATCTTAGAAGAAGTAACGCTGCTTCTTTTTCTGTTGAACATAATTCTCACGCGCCTTTTGTACCGATTCTGATTCTGAAACCTCAGCGATGGGGACGTCCCACCAGGCATGTCCGTAACCTGCCATTTTCCTCTCAGGAACAGTTGCAATATGAATCACCGTGGTTCTCTCTTCATTCTTGGCATCTTCAAGTGCTTGAACCAATGAAGCTACATCGGTTGCTTTGAAGACTTTTGCACCCAGACTTTCAGCATTCTTGGCTAAATCCACAGGAAGTGGTTCTCCATCCAATTGCCCTGTTTTTTCATTGCGATACACATATTTGGTCCCAAAACCTTCGCTTCCAATAGATTTCGAGAGTCCGCCTATGCTTGCAAAACCATTATTATCTATCAGGATGATGGTGAGTTTATATCCCTCCTGCAAAGAGGTAATAATCTCGGAGGGCATCATCAGATATCCGCCATCGCCCAATATCACATATATTTCACGGTCGGGACAAGCCATTTTTGCCCCCAAACCACCTGAGATTTCATAACCCATGCACGAGTAACCATACTCCAGGTGGAAGCCTTTTGAGTTACGGGTTCGCCAAAGTTTATGCAAATCGCCAGGCGCGCTTCCCGAGGCACAAAGAACCACATCTTCGGGCTCCATAAATTCGTTTACAGCGCCAAGTACCTCGGACTGACTGGGAACCTCTTTTTCCTCTGCATGGTAAGCGTAGGCCACTTTCTCGTCCCAACTCTTATTGTATTGGGCCGCTTTGTTTCTGTATGAATCATCCACTTTGTAATCTTTCAACTCGGTCAACAGCTCCTCCAAAACAACTTTGGCGTCTCCTGTAAGTGCCAATCCACTGTGCTTGTGTCCATCAAATTCAGTAATGTTGATGTTTACAAATTTCACATCCTGGTTTTGGAATGCAGTCTTGGAAGCAGTGGTGAAGTCGCTGTAACGTGTGCCTATTCCTATAACCAGATCAGCAGCGTTACTGAATGCATTTGCCCCTTCTGTTCCTGTAGCACCGCAAGCACCCAAATTGTGCGGATCGTCGTAAGGCAAAGAACCTTTCCCTGCGAATGTTTCACCCACAGGAATTCCAGTAAGGTGGACCAGGTCTTTTAATGCATCTTCGGCTTCACTGTAAATAACTCCTCCTCCGGCGATGATCATGGGATTTTTGGCTGAACAAATCAACTCTGCTGCTCTTAGTAAGGCATTTTTATCCGGTCGGGGGCGAGGAACATGCCATACCCTTTTTTCAAACATCTCCAGCGGAAAATCGAAGGCTTCAACCTGCACATCCTGAGGTATACAAAGGGTGACTGCACCGGTGTCGGCAGGTGAGCTTAATACACGCATTGCTTCCGGCAGCGCAGTAATTAGCTGCTCGGGCCGGTTGATTCTGTCCCAATATTTTGAAACCGGCTTAAAACAGTCGTTTACCGAAATATCTTGCGAAACTGCCGATTCCAACTGTTGTAATACCGGAGCCACCGTGCGTTGAGCAAAAATATCGCCAGGCAACAGCAGCACCGGCAGGCGGTTAATGGTTGCACCTGCTGCTGCTGTGACCATGTTTGTGGCGCCCGGCCCGATGGAAGAAGTACAGACAAAAGTAGATAGCCTATTTTTCATTTTCGCATAGCCGACGGCAGTATGTACAGCAGCCTGTTCGTTACGAACCAGGTAGTATCTGAAATCGGGGGTCTGTTGTAAAGCCTGTCCGAAGCCAGCCAGGTTACCGTGCCCGAAAATACCAAAACATCCTGCAAAAAGCGGTTGCTCGATTCCATCTCTTTGTGTGTATTGGTTTTTCAGGTACTCCAATGTTGCCTGCGCAACGGTCAATTTTATTGTGCTCATTATCATGTGGTTTAGATACAAGACTCAGGATTTAAAAACCTCCTTTTGATTCGATAAATTCAAGAATATTATTTTCATAGGGGGTGAAGTTGGCACAGCCCAATTGAGTTACCACGTGTGCTCCACAAGCATTCCCCATCCTGCAACTTTTGTATAAATCCCATCCCTTCAGGTAACCGTAAATAAACCCTGCTGCGAAGGCATCGCCCGCACCAAGAATATTTACCACTTCGACCGGGAATCCGGGTACCTCCTGAATGGTTCCGTCAGCCAAATAAATAGTGGCACCACGCGAACCTGTTTTCACTATCAACGCCTCCACTCCAAGTTTCAGGATTCCTTTAATGGCTTCATCGATGTCTCCTTTTATTTCGGGAGCAGAAATTTGCTGGTGGCTTATATTCAGCTGAGACTCATCGGTTAAATATGCCGCCAATATCTCTTCCTCGGTACCGAGCACCAGGTTCACATTTCGCATAAAAGCGCGGCTGGTGATTCCAAAAGCCCTGATATCGTGCCACTGGTCGGCTCTGAAGTCGAGGTCAAGCATGACCGGGACACCGTTTCTTTGAGCAATTTCTGCTGCTAAAAAAGCCGAACTTCTTGTGGGTTCGATATTTAGCGCAGTTCCCGAAACTTCAAGCAATCTTGATTTCTCAATTCCTGCTTTTAACACGTGGTCAATGGTAATTTGCGAGTCGGCACAATTGTCGCGGTAGTAAACCAGGGGAAAACGGTCAGGAGGCTCAATTCCAAGGATCACAGCCGAACTTCTTGCGCTTTCAATTACCGGGATATTATCAGTAATTACCCCCTCTTCCTGTAAAAAGTTGAGAATAAAATCGCCCACTTTATCCCGGCCCACACCGGTCAGCAAAGAAGCTTTTAATCCCAGTCTGCTACACCCAACAGCAATGTTCAGGGGAGAGCCGCCGACAAATGCGTGAAATCCCGGAATCTTTTCAAAAGGGGCACCTACTTCCTGTGAATAAAGGTCAATGGAAGATCGTCCGTAAGTGACTACATCGTATATTTTTTCCTGATTGCTCATAGTTTAGATTTCTGATTTTCTATTGCTTATTCATTTTAGCTGTAACCATGGGAATTCTTGGGTCAAGCCCCTTCCATGAATTATAAATCCATTTGTGGTCCGGGTCGTCAGTGTTTGCCAGAGACTGGTCGCTTCCGGTCAGGAAATTCAGGTAGTAAACATTATAACCATGTCCTGCAGCCACCGGATGATAACCTTCAGGAACCAGAACAATATCGTTGTTCCGTGCCACTGCAATTTCATCTAAAGTGCGGTCGTCGTTATAGACCTGTTGAATGGCAAAACCCTGTGCCTTGTCGATTTTGTAGAAATAAGTCTCTTCCAGACAGGCTTCCAGAACATTACCGTTTACATCTACTTTTCTTGTATCATGTTTATGTGCCGGGAAAGAACTCCAGTTTCCCGATGGAGTATAAACTTCGACCGATACCAGCCGGTGACAATCAAAGCCAGGCTGAATCAGGCTGTTTATCTGGCGTGTAGCATTGTCGCCTCCACGAATCTCAATACCTGCTTCTTCGGGACCTTTGAAACAGGCAGGGTGGTCCTGGTCTGTTTCACACCAACCATAAGCAATGTCCAACACATCACTTTCGGCAGTTAATTCAAATTCGGTGTTTCGGGGAAGGTACAGAGAATGTGCAATTCCGCTGAATACGTCTTTTCTTCCATGTACGGTCTCCCAGCTTCCCTTGTCTGATCTTACTGAATAATTACCTCCCAGTAAAATAATGGCGTATTCATTGCCTTCCGTGTTGGCAGACCACTTCTCCCCTTTTGTCATAAGCCGGGCCTGAAAATTCAAAAACTGCCATCCGGTATCCTCTTTTAAAACGCTTTGGTAAACTCCGTTGCCCGATTCCGGTTTTGCCAATAGTGGATATTTTGAATCTCTGATCATGATATATTATGGATTAGGTTAGCTTTTCCAGTTCTTTAATACTTTCAATTGCTATTGCACCCAATTGCTCAAACCTCTTTTTCTTCCTCTTGTTTGCCAGTGCGAACACTTTAAAACCACCTGTAAGGGCAGCCCTTATTCCTGAGGCACTATCTTCAATCACCACACACTCTTCCGGTGCAAAGCCCATCTTTTTAGCAGCGTATAAAAAGATCCCCGGTTCGGGTTTCCAGCTATCAATATCGTAAGAGCTATAAATTTTGTTTTCAAAGCTGTCGAGTAGATGGACAAGACTTAAATTTAACCTGATTTTTTCTACGGGACCGCTGGATGCCACACAAAAAGGGATAGTAAGCTTTTCGATAAAATTACGAATTCCTTTGACCGGTTTGAGATCAGTCTTAAAGGCTTCATAAGTTCGCTCCCTGAACTCCTTTTCAAAATTTACCGGCAGCTCTCCCTCGATATTCTCTTCAATGAACTGTAAATTTTCTTTCATAGAGGTGCCTGCAAATTGCTCAACAGCAGATTCAAAATCGAGATCAATGCCCAATTCCTTTGCCATCTTCTGAAATACCCTTGCAGAGATGGTTTCACTGTCGACCAACACCCCGTCGCAATCGAAAATAATGCATTTACAATCCACCATATCAACCATGCCTAAGTTAAACAAATGGAGTCGATCTCAAAAGGGAAGCTTCTTCACTACGTAGGGGGGATTACTGCCGTGATCCCCATCGGGATTACTCACTTTGTTCGTTTTCCCGATGGGGAGGACCAACAATACACAGAAAATCCCAATTGCACAGTCGTGCAATATGGCTTTTATTTGCCCATCTCCTCCTGAAAGCAAGCTTTCGTCGGAGCCGGACAAATAAAAATCCCCAAGCCTTTTGGCTTGAGGATTTTCTGTGTATTGCGGAGAGAAAGGGATTCGAACCCCCGGTGCCCGTGAGGGCACAACGGTTTTCGAGACCGCCCCGTTCGACCACTCCGGCATCTCTCCGGGAATGCTGCAAAAATAGTACTTTTTATTTGTGCAGATAGAAGTTGGAGGGTCAATTTCGGGGAATACAACTATATTTGAGCCATCATTACAATGATTTTCCGCATGCTTAAAACCTATTCCTGTCTCTTGTTACTGGCCGTGTTTCTGTTTTCAGTCGAATGCAACAGAATCCGCCCGGTCATTGCCGATGAGACCACATACATTGAAAGCATTGAAGAGTGGCAGCACCAGAGGCTGGAAAGATTGAGAAGCAAAAATGGCTGGTTGAACCTGGCCGGGTTGTTCTGGCTGAAGCCGGGAGAAAACAGTTTTGGATCGGATCCGGACAACGACATCATCTTCCCGGAAAAAGCCAGTGCTTTCTGCGGCACGCTGATGCTCGACAGCGGATTGGTCACACTTGCGGTGACCGAAGGGGTACAGATCACCTCAAACGACTCCTTGCTGACACCTTTGGTGCTGAAGAACGATCATTCGGACCAAGTCACCCATTTACAACAGGGCGACCTGGCCTGGTATATAATTAAGCGTGGTGACCGTTACGGGATTCGCCTCAGGGACCATAAACATCCCCGGATCGATGAGCTGGACCACATTCCCTCCTATCCCATCCAGACCAGCTATGTGGTGGAATCCACCCTGGAGCCTTTCGATGTACCGAAGACCATCACAGTGGCCACCCCTGTTGAGGGCTATACCGAATCGTACCAGTGTCCGGGTATTCTGAAATTCAGGCTCCGGGGGAAAGAGCTGGAACTCCATCCATTCACTTCAGGTAACGGCTATTTCCTGGTGATTGCCGACGAGACCACTGGTCTGGATACCTATGGAGCAGGAAGGTTTATGTATGCCTCACCCGATTCCACGGGAAGGATCATACTGGACTTCAACAAAGCCTACAACCCACCCTGTGCCTTCAACCCGTTTGCCACCTGCCCCATGCCACCACGTGAAAACTTCCTTGATGTGGCCATTGAAGCCGGCGAAAAGTCGGTGCACCTGTATTAGTAATTAAACGGGGTTTTTATCTCAAACTTTTGCTACCTGACCGGTAAAAGTTTATATTGCTATTTATGAGTAGCGCAGCCATCACAAAAGTCGATATCATCAAGGTCAACATTCCTTACAAGGAACCATTTGTGATCTCCCTGGGAGTGATCCCCGAAGCTACCAACGTGGTGGTCAGGATTCACACCTCATTGGGAATTACCGGAACCGGTGAATGCGCTCCCTTTGTTTTCATCGTGGGAGAAACCCAGGAAACTGTATTTGAACTGGCCAAAAAAGTGGGTAAACTGCTGTTGGGAAAAGATCCCTTTGCCAATGAAGATCGGCTTTATGAAATTGACAGAGCCGTCCAGGGAAACTATACCATGAAGAGCGCTTTTGATATGGCACTTTATGATCTGCTTGCCCTGAAAGCCGGGATGCCGCTCTATCAATTGCTGGGAGGCAGCAACAACCGGGAGATCCATACCGATATGACCATCAGCATTGGCCCTCCTGAGAAGGTTGCAGGCGATGCACTCTCTTTTAAGAAAGAGGGATTCCCGGCCATCAAAGTGAAACTGGGAACCACCATGAAAGAAGATGTGGCCAGGATCAGGGCCATTCGCCAGGCTGTGGGTCCCGATTATCCCATACGGATCGATGCCAACCAGGGATGGGACACCATTACGGCCATCGAAACACTTAAGGCCCTGGAGCCTTACAACATTGAGCATTGTGAGGAACCCATCGCACACTGGAACAACCGCGAGCTGGTGAAGGTGAGGGAAAACAGTCCCATTCCCATCATGGCCGATGAGTCGGTATTTGATCATCACGATGCATTCCGACTGGCAAGCATGGGTGCATGCGACTATTTCAATATTAAGTTTTCTAAATCCGGCGGGATCAACAACGCACTGAAGATCGTTGCAGTGGCCGAATCAGCAGGAATCAAGTGCCAGGTAGGCTGCATGTCTGAATCACGGTTTGCCCTCACTGCCCTGATGCACCTGGTCCTGGCCAGGGATACCATTGTCCATTATGACATGGATTCATCGTTGATGCTGGATGCCGATCCGGTGACCGGGGGGATCGAATACCAGGGAAGTGGTAAATGGACCCTAAATGAGCAACCAGGAATAGGTGCCGGATTTGATGAAAAGTACCTCGAAACCATGGAGAAAGTCACCATTTCTTAAGCTGAAAGAAGAGTCATGACATCCCACAGGCAACATCACATCATGGAGGGCCGGACCGGCACAGAAGTGATCCTGAACGGGCTTAAATACCTCTATTTTGCAGGAACCAGCTATTTCCAGCTTCACACCCATCCCGATGTGGTTAACGCAGCCATGGATGCCACCCACAAGTACGGAGTGGGCAGCGCCACCACCCGGGTCATGACAGGGACCACTCCCCTTCTTCTGAAGATCGAGGATAAGCTGGCAGGCTACTTTAATACCGAAGATGCGGTATACCTTCCGTCTGGTTACCTGAGCAGTCTTGCCGGGCTAAAGGCCCTGGATGAAATGGGTACGTATGATGTAATCTTCCTGGATGAAGGCTCCCATTACAGCCTGGTGGAAGGGGCCATCGCCACCGGCAGACCGGTGATTCCCTTCCGGAACAGGGATCCGAAAGATCTCGAATTAAAAATATCGGAGCACCTTGGCTCCGGTCAACGCCCACTGGTGGCCACCGACGGACTTTTCCCGGTGATAGCCAAGTTGGCCCCGGTAAGGGATTACCTGGACCTGGCTGTGAAACATCAAGGCGTGATCTGGATCGATGACGCCCATGGAGTGGGAATCCTGGGAGCGCATGGCCGGGGTACCTGTGAAGCTTTGGGAGCCCGGTCAGACAGGATCTATCTGGGAGCAACCCTCTCAAAAGCATTTGGAGCTTATGGAGGCATCATTATGGGCTCAGGAAGTTTTATCAACAAGGTCAGGTCGGGCAGTGTAATGACAGGTTCCAGTTCACCGATGAATGCAGCTGTTGCAGCGGCCATCAAGGGTCTGGAACTGGTGCAGGAAAATCCCGGCCTGCGGAAAAAGCTCTGGAAAAATGCCCGATACCTGAATGAGAGCCTGGGGCAACTGGGGATCACCTCGGAATCAAGATTCATTCCGGAGATGCACGGGACCATCCCTGTCGCTTCCTTCTCATACGGGGATGCTGCAAACATGAAATCGATTCACAACTACCTGATGGAGCAGGGTATCTATATCCAGTATACCAAATACAAAGGTGCTGGACCGGGCGGAGTGCTTAGGATTGTGGTCTCTTCCTCACACAAAAAGGTAGAAATTGTCCGGCTCACTACAGCCCTGAAGGAGGCCTTCCGTTTATTCAATTCATAATAAATCCCAGCAAGAGGTAGAGCAGTGCAGCGACTGTACCTGTGAGCAGTGCATAGGGCAGCTGTGTCCTCACATGATCGATGTGATCGGAGGCCGAAGCCATGGAGGAGATAATGGTGGTATCGGATATGGGTGAGCAGTGATCTCCAAAAACACCCCCTCCCATGGTGGCAGCAACCACCAGAAACAGGTTGGATCCGTGAAGATCTGCCATGGGAACTGCTATGGAAATCATGATAGCAAAAGTACCCCAGGAAGTTCCGGTAGAAAAAGCGATAAAGGAGGAGAGAATAAAAACGACGACCGGCAGCAGGGCCGGTGAAAGCCACCCTTCTGTAATTCCTGCCACATATACCCCTGTTCCCAGGCTATTGCATACATGACTGATGGAAAAGGCCAGCATCATCAGGAGTGCCAGGGGCATCAGTTCACTGATCCCCTTCAGGATGAGGCTGACCATCTTTTTCACCTTCATCAGGCCCTGTACACGGTAGAGGATCATGGCCACCATGATGGCACAGGTGACTGAATAGAGTACAGCGGATGAACCCGATCCCCTCCCCATGGCCTGTGTAAAATGATGCATGAAAGAAGTGACCTCCTTCACCTCTCCCCATCCCGTATAGGCCAGGCTGACCACCATCATCACCACCATGGTAGCCAGGGGCACCACCATATTCAGGGCCCTCGGTTTGATCCCTTCCTTCATCTCGTAAGAGGTGATCTCTTCGGAAACCATGGGTCTGGCTCCGTCGTTGAGCAGTTTCCCTGTTTCCCTGGTCCGTTTCTCGGCCCGTGCCATGGGTCCAAAATCCTTACGTGACACAATCACCACAAAAACCATGACGATGGTGATCATCGGATAGTAATTGAATGCCATGGCAGACACCATAGTTCTGAAGGGAAACTCTATGCCCTGGGTCAGCAACAATCCCATGATAAAAGCACCCCATGCATTGAAGGGAATCAGGACAGAACTTGGTGCCGAGCTTGAGTCGGCAATATAAGCCAGCTTCTCCCTCGGGATCTTCAGCCTGTCAAAAATCGGCCTGTAAAGGGTTCCCACTGTAAGAGAACTGATGCTGGTCTCGATAAACAGGAGTACGCCGGTGGCCAGGGCAAGAAGCTCCACAACCACCCTGCTTTTACCGATCCGCTTCTTCTCCATGGCAAGAAGCATCTTGTCGATGCCCAAAATGAACCCCCTCACACCTCCGGAGTACTGGATGAAGATCAACAAAGCTCCCACCAGGGCACTGAACATGATGGTCCGGGTATTGCCGGGATTTTTAAACACCTCCACAAAACCCTCCAGGGTGGCAATGGTGCCCTCCAGAAGGTTCCAGTCGCTGATGATCAGCCACCCCAGCCATATTCCCACCACCAGTGAGATATAAACCTGCCTGGTTTTTAAAGCAAGGATAATTGCCAGAAGAGGGGGCAAGATGGACAGGACGCCAAAATCATTCATCTGCTAAAAATAGTGATTTTATGTCACGGCCGGCTCCAGCAGCCTGAAAGAGTTCTTATCCGCATCCATGGCAGCACGTATGCCTGTGGGTACGGTCACCATCCGTTTGATGTGCCCGAAGGAGAGGCCATAAGAGACAGGGATGCCCAGAGGTTTGAGCAGGTCGTCGAGGGCGGTTCTCAGGGAAAGGGTGGGTTCTTCATTAATGTTGCATTCATCAAAAGCTCCCATCACAATACCGGCTGCTCTCTTCAGGTTGGTTCCGGAGAGCAGGTGATAGACCATTTTATCGACCCGGTAGGTCTTCTCCCCCACATCCTCAAGGTAGACCAGCTTGTTCTCAAAATTGGGTTCAAACCGGGTTCCTATGATGGAGTCAAGCACGCTGATGTTGCCTCCGATCAGTTCTCCTTCTGCTTCTCCCCCGGTAATGGTATACCGGTCATACTCCGGATTCTCCCTGGTCTCTTTCTCCCGGTTGTACGGGTATTTGTACTGCTCTCCGGGTTCCATAACAACTTTCCTGATCGATTTCTTGCTGAACCTGTTGAAATCCGAAGTTCCCACCGGTCCGTGAAAAGTGACCAGTCCGGTCTCCTGGAAAACAGAGGTGATAATTGCTGTGATATCGCTGTAACCGATAAGAACTTTCGGATTTTGCCCGATCTTCTCGTAATCGAGCAAATCCAGGATCCTGATGGACCCGTATCCACCTCTCACGCACCAGATGCCATCCACATCCTCCCGGGCAAACATCTCCATCAATTCATCGGCCCGTTCCTGGTCGGGACCAGCAAAATAGCCATATTCCGAGAGAACAGTATCATTGTAGGTGGTGCGAAATCCCAGCCCTTCCAGTTTGGAGATACAGTCTGCCAGCTCCTCTTGGGACACAGAGCTGCCGGGGGTCACCAATCCGATCAGATCGCCCTTACTGAGTCGTTTGGGAAGGATCCGGGGAGGTATAGTTCCTGTTTGGTTTTTCAAAACCATTGAACCAGGTTCAGGGAAAGCTGCACGCAATCCTGAAACCGAAGCGGCGGTCACGGCCGCCAGGGCCCCTGTCTTCTTTATAAACGTTCTTCTGCTGGTCACCTCACGAACTTAACTTTTTAATCCCAATGCCGGGCAGATCGTTCAAAGTGACCTTGCCATCCACCACCTGCACTCCTTCATAGATGTCATTGCTGATCAAGAGGTTCCCGTCCAGGTCTGCCCAGTCCACCAGCGGAGAAAGCTGCGAGGCAGCAGATACCGCGCAGGAAGTTTCGGTCATGCAACCGATCATCACTTTCATATCCAGTGCCCTTGCCACAGTGATCATCTTATATGCCTCCCGCAGACCTGTACTCTTCATTAACTTGATGTTGATCCCCGAATAGACACCCTTGAACGAGGCCACATCACCCAGGCGCTGGAAGGCCTCATCGGCAATGATCGGCAGGGGACTGTGAGCGGTGAGCCACGCCATATCATCCACTGCTGATTTGGGCAGGGGCTGTTCCACGAATTCGATTCCCTGTTCATTCAGCCAGTGAACCATCTCAAGAGCTTCATGCTTATCCTTCCATCCCTGGTTCACATCCACATAAAGAGGAACATCGGTCACCGAGCGAACAGTGTTAATCATCTCTTTGTCATTTCCTCCCCCGAGCTTCACTTTCAGAACTTTAAAACGGGAAGCCTCTTCGGTTTTCATTTTGACCACCTCGGGAGTATCGATGCCGATGGTAAATGAGGTCATGGGTGTATTCCCGGGATTGATCCCCCAGAGCCTGTAGAGGGGCTGATCGACCAGTTTCCCGATCAGGTCGTGAAGTGCGATGTCCACACACGCCTTGGCGGCCCGGTTTTCCTCATCGATGGAATCCACATATTCCAGAATGTCATCCAGCATAAAGGGATCGTTGAACTGCTCAAGGTCCACCTTGCTCAGGAACTTGATCACCGACTCCTGCGATTCGCCCAGGTAGGGCGGCATGGAGGCTTCGCCATAGCCGGTATAACCTTCGTAGTCGATTTCAGTGAGTACCACCGGGGTGGTGTTCCTGGAATTACCCGCCACTGTAAAGGTATGCCGCAGCTGCAGCTTATAGGGCCTGAAGCTCAGTTTCATCTTTCCGTTCCCGATCACTGCCGGAGCAAGCGGAGAAGTACATGCTGCCAGTGGAAAAGTGGTGGCCAGGGAGGCCGCTCCCACGCCTTTTATGAAGCTCCTTCTTCCGTGTTTCATTCAGAGGTTCTGATTATCTCTTTGTAATACTTGTTTTCTGCTATGGGGCGGAATCCATCGGCATCCTCTCCAAGAATCCTCACTGCCCTGACAAATATGGCAGGATAGCGCTCGATAAAATTGTCTTGGGTACTGTCCATGCTGTTGATACTTACCCTTTCCCGGTATCCTGCCGAATGGATATACTCACCCCCGCCGATGTACATGGCCACATGGGTGACACTCTCCTCTTTCCCGCCAGCAGCCTTCCGGCCAAAGAAAAGCAAATCGCCCGGCTCCAGACCCTCCGCGATAAATTCAGTGCCTAATTCCCTGCCGATTAAGGCCTGCATATCAGCATCCCTGGGCAACTGAATTCCGTTCATAAAATAGACATTGGATATTAGTCCGCTGCAATCGATGTTTTTTGAAGAAGTTCCTCCCCAGAGATAGGGAATTCCATGATACTTCATGGCCGTTTGAACCAGGTTCTCTTTCAAAGTAGTTTTGTAAAAGACCTCCCCGGCAGGGACGACCTCACTACTTTTCACCCAGCCCAGGCGTCCATCCGGATACTTCACCTGGCTAAATTCCGGTCCTTCTGAGACCCGGGTAAGAAGGTTCCCGATCACCAGGTCGGTCACCGGCATTGAACTTTCATCCGGTGTACTGTAAGTCAAACCATATTGAGCCGTGTAAACCACCTTTTCTGCCTCCTTATAAGCAGCAAGTCCCTCCTGATCGAGGGCGTGGACTTCAGCTGTATTCACCCAACCGAGGTATCCATCCGCCACCTGGATCAGGCTCTTTCCGGCCTCCTCTTTCAGAATCCGGACCGGCGTTCCCAGCAGGGCCTGGGTGACCAGCTCCTTCTTGCTGCTGGGTTCCCTTCTCAAATGAATCACAGAATTATTAACCAGTCCGTTCACCTCAGCTCCCATCTCTCCTTCAGGAAGAAGGACCAATTCATTCTTTACTTCGGGGAAGAGTTCATCTACTCCTTTTACCACAGCCTTGTAGGCTTCTTTGCTGGCTACCTCACCTTTCAATACAACGGCACCCTCCACTTCTGCAGCGGACATCTTCCACAATTCAACGCGCTCATCCGGTGCATACTCAAGTTTGAGTTCCCCCAGCAGGGCATCCAACTCTGAGATGGTCTGTTCAGCCTGGGAAGTGCAGGCTCCCAGCCATACCAGTGCTATAAGCAAAGGCATCAATAAATACGGAAGTTTCTTCATGTACAGGACTTTAGGAATGCCTAAAAATAGCAATTAAAATTGTACCCATCATTTGTCTCAATGTCATTTGTTAAATCCCAATTTCAGGGTGTATTTAGATTGATTCTGATCTGCCCGGATCCTCAAATACAGCAGATAGCCGCAAGTACTTAGCAGTAAGTGCTGATTGTTAGGCTCTTTTGACTTTGTTCTTTCTGCTTTTGACTATCTGCTTTTGCCTAGCCCGAGTTTACGGGTTATCA
>JAGLPR010000094.1 GCA_023137255.1 Bacteroidales bacterium
ACCCACTTACCGGAAACCATGGACGCTTCCTAAATTATAAGCCGGCAGACCGGGTTACCGGAGCCTGATTCGCATCAGATACATATCGGCGGTCATATAAAGGTAACGGTTCTTCGCATCCAGGGTGCAGTTAGAGGTGGCCTGGCCGGTTTTTATGATTCCCAGGTGTTCACCGTCGGGATTCAGGATCCATACCCCACCCGGACCGGAGGCAAAAATGATTCCGTCATCACGCACCACCAGTCCGTCAGGAGCTCCTTTAAGGGTATCTGACGCTGCTCGGGCATCGCAAAACAGCCGGTTGTTGGACAATGTTCCGTCCGGGGCCACGTCGTACACCATCCAGATAGAGCCAGAACCGCCCCCCGAATTTGCCACGTAGAGACTGCTTTCGTCGGTAGAGAAACCAATGCCGTTGGGTGCACTCAGCTGATCGGTCAGCAGGGTCACACTTCCTTCAGTTCCGAGCTTGAACACTCCGGTAAAATCCATCTCTCTCAGGGAATCCCCATATCTGAATTCCATTCCATAAGCAGGGTCGGTAAAAAAGAGTTCACCATTGCTTTTGAAAATGGCATCATTGGGAGAGTTAAATCGTTTGCCATCCCATTTTCCGGTGAGGGTTTCGAATTCGGCTGCCGGAGCATTCAGCGGGGCATTCATCCTGGCCATCCTTCGGTCGCCGTGCTGACAGAGCACCAGGGCACCATCCTGGTCAAGCAGAAGTCCGTTGGATCCCGTCTCTCCTCCGCGGGTAATGGTATCTGTATATCCGGAAGGCTTCAGGTAGAGCTTCAGCCCTTGCTCCTCCGACCATTCAAAAATTGAGTTGTTGGGGATATCAGAAAAAATGACTTTCCCCTGTTCGGGGAGCCACAGCGGGCCCTCCGACCATTCAAAACCTTCGGCAAGGATTTCAGGAAGGGTTCCCGGGGCAATGATCCGGTCCAGTCTGGGATCGATCCGTTGCACCGATCCAGTGGTGGGATACTCTGTGCTTGAGCACGATACAAATATAACCAGCATAAGGGAGGCCATGGTGGCCCCGTATGTATTTTTCATAATTGGTATGTATTTTGGATCCATTGAACAGTTTGTTTAATTCCTTCCTCTGCATTGCGAGGTTGATACCCAAGTTCAAGGATCGCCTTTCGTGAGGAGACGATCCAGTTGTGGCTGAACTTGCGCACCAGATTGGGTACAATCAGAGGTGGCTTGCCTGTAATTGAGGAGATTCCCTTCATGCCGGTTGCAGCAGCAAGCATCACAGAGAGTGGAATCCTGAACAGCCTTCTCTTCACTCCACTGGCTTCCGTGGTGATTTGGAACAGCTGGTTGTAGCTGATGTTCTCGCCGCCCAGCACATACCTTTCACCAGATTTTCCTTTCTCCATGGCCAGAAGGTGACCGGTCACCACATCCTCCACATAGACATAGTTTCCCAGGCTGTTGCCATCACCGGGAACCAGTCGCCAGCTTCCTTCCATATACTGTTTGATCATTCTGGTTACCCCGTTGGATTCACTCAGGTAGCCCGGTCCATACACCCTGGTGGGATTGACAATCACCACTTCCGGATTCCCTTCGGTACGTTCCAGCAGCTTTTGTTCCAGTTGGAATTTCGATTCTTCATAAAGGGTAAAAAATGAGGAGGGAGGGGGAGTGGATTCATGAACAGGATCTTTTTGTGAGGGTCCCAGGATTCCTGCGGTAGAGGTGAGCACCACTCGACCCACATTGAATTTTCGGGCAGTTTCAATCACATTCAGTGCTCCATCTACATTGAGTCGGAATACCATGGAGGGGTCTTTGGACCATACACCGGCAAAGGCTGCTGTATGGTATGCAGCCTCGCATCCTTTCATGGCACTTTCCAGGGAACCGGTATGGAGGATATCCCCTTTGAAAAGTTTAATCCCCGGAAGCCGGATCAAATCTGCTTTTGCTTCGGAGCGATAGAGGGCGTGCACAGTTTCTCCCTGGCTCAACAGCCGTTTTACCA
>JAGLPR010000095.1 GCA_023137255.1 Bacteroidales bacterium
TGTTTTTAACTTTAGATAGTGGATAGCTACCAGAAGATTTTTGAGCATAACAGGAAGTGGATATCTGAAATGAGGGCTTCTGATGAGGATTTTTTTGCGAACCTGGCCAAAGAACAAAATCCCGAATACCTCTACATCGGTTGCAGCGACAGCCGGGTACCTGCTGAAATATTCATGGGGATTAAGCCTGGAGAGGTGTTTGTACACCGCAATATCGCCAACGTAGTACATCCATCCGATCCAAATGCCATGGCTGTAATCGATTATGCGGTATCACAACTACAGGTGAAGCACATAGTGGTTTGTGGCCACTACCTGTGTGGTGGGGTAAAGGCATCCATGGAATCCAGGGTGGGTGGAGCCCTCGATCCCTGGCTGGATCGAATCCGCGATGTTGTCAGCTTAAACCAGGAGGAACTGAATGGGATCACTGATGAAGAACAACGCTACCACAGGCTGGTGGAGATCAACGTTGAGACCCAGTGCTTAAATGTGGCAAATATTCCCATAGTAAGAGACTCCTATCTGACCAGCGGATTTCCCATGGTGCATGGATGGGTGTTTGATATCCGCTCAGGAGAACTGATCGACCTGAATTTCAAGCCTTAATGCTTTTTATTTTGCAGGGATGGAGATAGTAAACATGGTGCCATCCCCGGTATTTTCTGCCTGGATATTCCCTCCGTGTTCAGAGATCAGCGTATAGCATATGGAGAGTCCGAGGCCCGATCCCTGACCAGGATCCTTGGTGGTAAAGAAGGGATCAAACAGCTGCGCCAGGTGCTCCTCCTTGATGGATGGTCCGGTATTGGTAAAGGTCAGAATCAGGTGGTCTCTTTTTTTCAAGGTCGAAATGGTGATGCTTTTGGATCCGGAGGCTTGCATGTTGACCGCGAAAATGGCGTTGTCGAGGATATTCATGATTACCTGGTGCATCTTTTCGGGAAAAACAGGAACCTGCCTGTCCAGCTTATAATGTTTGATGATCCGGATATCCTCTGAGATCTTTGAGCTCAGGAACATCAGGGTATTGTCGATGATCTCGTGCAGATCTGCCTCTACTTTCTCTGATCCTCCCCTGTGTGAGAAAGTCATCAGGGCTTTCACAATATCTACCGAACGATTAAGACCATCAAAAGCCATTTTTATGGCCATGTTGCATTTATGCTTTTCATCCTCAAGGCCTGTCCAGTCAAATTTGCCATGCAAATCCTTTACAATGGTGAGTCCGCCCGAAATAAAATTCAGCGGATTGTTTATTTCATGGGCAATGCCTGCAGTAAGTGTTCCAATGGAGGCCATTTTTTCAGACTGGACCAGTTGTTGCTGAGTGGTTTCCAGTGCCTCTTTCTGCTTCTCCAGCAATGTGTTTTTCTCTTTGATCTTTCTGTAGGACCTGATCATCAGGAACACAATGATCAGCATCAGGATGGATAAGGTAACGTATAAGTAATTGGTTAGCTTTTTTTGTCTGATTTTAAGGTCCTTAAACTGGTTGTCCAGGGTCAGCCGCTCAATCTGGTTCTCCTTGGAATGAAGTTCGAAATAGATACCCAGGTTGGCCAGCCTCTCTTTGAAACTGGCATTGCTGAGACTGTCGCTCAGCTCCTTGTACCTGATAAAGTTAGCCAGGGCCAGATCGGGATTTCCTTCTGTGGTGTCGATCCTGAACTGATTCTGAAAATACTCCATGTATTGAGTTAAGCGCATGTTCTCATTCAGGGCCTCCAGGGTAAGTTCAGAATAGTGCCTGGCCATCTCAATATTTTTCTTTTCCAGGTAGGCTTTGGTCATGGAGTTATAGAGATTTGAGAGGTGCTTCGAACTATTGGTTTTCAGGTCGTAGTAATCCTCCAGGTCATGAAACACTTCTAATGCCTGGGTTCTTCGGCCCGAGTAGAGGTGTACATCGCCAATGTTATAGTAGGCGAGAATCTCCTGTGGCAGGCTCCCGATCTCCCTGGAGAGGGCATGGGCCTCCTTAAACAGGACCAGTGCCGAGTCCATTTTCGAGGTATTTCCGCACACTGCTGCTGTAGCATTTAGGCCGCTGATAATTAGAGAAGTATCATTCAGCGCCCTTCCATATTCCGAAACCAGGGTAAAGTAATTTTGTGCTGTTTCAAACTGCTTCAGGTAGAAATAGGCATTTCCAATATGCATCAGGGTAGTGGCCTGTTTCAGGGAATCGCCAAGCTCTCTGAAATTAGAAAATGTCTCCATCAGGTGATTGGCCGCCTCCTGGTTCACACCAAGGTAATCATAGAAC
>JAGLPR010000096.1 GCA_023137255.1 Bacteroidales bacterium
GTGCTTGTTATTAAACTAAGTATGCCAATTGCAATCTAACTGGCTAAATGTGGTCACAAAGTCCGGTTTTTGCAATATATGCACCTATAATCGTTTATAAACAATTATAATCACTTAATAAACGCTTAGAATCGATTAGTAACCGAATACAATAACCATTAATCGTTTCGTACTCTTCCCAACTTTTCCATCTCCCTAACAATGGTGGATGTTAGCATTCGGGCATAGATCTGGGTGGTCTGGAGATCGGTGTGGCCAAGAAGCTTTTGCACTACTTCAATCGGGATGCCTTTGTTTAATGCATGGGTAGCGAAAGTGTGCCGGCCCACATGATGGGTGATGGTTTTATGGATGCCTGCCAGGTTGGAGAGTTCTTTCAGGTAGGCATTGACCTTCTGGTTGGAAATCCTGGGAAGCAGGAATCCGAGCACCTCTCTGTCAGGATGGTCATCATATCTCTTGAGGATTTCAACGGCATCTCCAATTAACGGGACCTGGATAAAATCTTTTGTCTTTTTCATTTTAAGAGAGACGAACATCACCCCGTTTTCATCTGTGATGATGTCATTCATTTTCAGGTTGGAGGCATCGGTAAAGCGAAGACCTGTGAAGCACGAGAATAAGAAAATATCCCTGACCTTTTGCAGTGACTGATTGTTACCAAGATCGAAGTCTTTCAGCTTGTTCAATTCATCTGTAGTCAGGAAATCCCGCCTGGTTTTGGTGTCTTTCAGTTTGAACCTGTTGTAGGGATTTTTTAGAATAATATCTTCGTTCAATGCTTTGATCAATATTGTCCTGAACCGGGTGTGATGCTTATTTACAGTATTTCGAGCTATAGGACGGTTGTATGGATCCCTGTATTCAGAAACCATGAAATGATCAAGGTGTTCGATGAAATTGAAGTCCACCTCCCTGATAAGGATATCCTTTGCTTTAAGGCGTTTTTCTACGAATAGTTTTGCGATCTTGAAGGTAGTATTGTATTGTGATACGGTTATTCCTGCCAGTTCTCCTTTGGAGGATATATAGTCAATATGTTCCTGGAAAAATTGTAGCAGGTAAGTTTTTCCTTTTTTTGACCCTTTGAAATGATCGATAATACTCCTGGCTGTCACAGGGATTTCGTCATCGATCAACTTTCTGCGGATCTCGAATACCCTGTTCTCAATGGCTGACAGCTCCTGGTTGATGCTAATATTATGATGGGTTCTTCCGGCTTCCTTGTTCCAGGTTTCTTCAGGGACCTGGAAACCGGCATATAGCTCTGCTTTCTTGCGGTTGACGATCAGCCTACCGTAGATCTTAAGCCTGTTTCCTTTAGAGTTGACTCCTTTCAGGTAATACTTGAAAGAGAAAGATTCTACCATTGGTGAAACATGAAATTTGACTTGGTGAAACTATAGTGAAACAATAATACAAAAAATATGAAGAGAAGCCAAGAAATATAAAAGAAAAAGCCCTCGTTATGAGGGCTTTAGAATTTCGCCGAATTTGTCTGAAGGCTATTTTGCAGTCCGTAGGGGAATCGAACCCCTGTTACCAGGATGAAAACCTGGCGTCCTAACCCCTAGACGAACGGACCGTAATTTTTAGAACACCGATAATTATTTTATCGGAGTGCAAAAATAGAATCAAAATTCTTTTTTACCAAAGAAATAGGGAAAAATATTTTCCATGGTTGTGAGGGTCTGGCAGTTTCATACATTTGAAGGTTATGGAAACCCATGTTATACCATGTGGATTGTTAAAAGTCCGGGCTGTGGAGATGATCAAACCGTGGATCAGGGAACAGATCGGGACGAAATATCCGGTGGATCAGGAAGGGTACATGCGTTTAAACATGAATGCCTTGCTGGTGATTGAAGAAGATCGCAGGGTCTTGATAGATCCCGGAACGGCAGATTTTCTTCCAGCCAGGTTGCGCGAAGAGTATGGCCTGGAGATTCCCCTGGCTATGGAGGAGATGCTTCAGAGGGTGGATGTGCTACCGGGACAGATCACGGATGTGATATTTACCCATCTCCATTTTGATCATGGCAGCGGCGCTTTTCGGCGGGTCCCCGGGAACATAGTCAAGCGGTTTCCCAATGCAAAGTACCACGTATTAAAGGAACATTACCAGTATTCGCTACATCCCGATCGGTCGGAAGCCAATTCTTTTTGCACAGGTTTCTTTAAATACCTTGACAGGATCCACTGGCTGGAGGATTGGCAGTACGACTGGATGGAGTTCAGGATCTACAACGGACACACCCGTGCCATGGTTGTACCTGTGATAGATGGTGGCAGGGAGCGGACCTACTTTGTGTCCGACCTGTTGCCGATGGAAGTATTCCTGGAACCTGAACTATATTGCGGATATGACCTCGATCCGGAACTGGTGATCCGGGAGAAACAGGATTTTCTTGATCAGACAGAGCAAGGAGCCCGGTTTATTCTGTTTCATGATACCCTCAAAGAGAGCATTTTCTATTCGTAAGTTTCAAGTAACACTTTAAGAATCTGCTTGCCTGCTTCTGAAATCTTGCTGCCAGGCCCGAAAATGGCTATCACACCAGCTTTATAAAGGTATTCATAATCCTGAGCCGGGATTACTCCTCCGGCAATAACCATGATGTCTTCGCGCCCGAGTTTTTTCAGCTCTTCGATCACCTGAGGTACCAGTGTCTTGTGTCCACCTGCCAGGGAGGATACTCCCAGTAAATGCACATCATTCTCCACGGCTTGCCTGGCGGCTTCTGCAGGAGTCTGAAAAAGAGGTCCGATATCCACATCAAATCCCATATCGGCATAACCGGTGCTTACTACCTTGGCACCCCGGTCGTGACCATCCTGTCCCATCTTGGCTACCATGATCCTGGGTTGGCGTCCCTCCCTGGTGGCAAATTCCCGGGCCAGTTCACACGCTTCCCCGAAGGATTTGTCCTGTCCCGATTCGGAGGAATATACTCCCGAGATGGAGCGGATTACCGCCTTATACCTACCCGATACCGATTCGATGGCTGAGGAGATCTCTCCCAGGGTTGCCCGGTTCTTTGCTGCTTCGATTGATAGTTCAAGTAGATTTCCATTACCACTTTTCGCACAATCTGTTATGGCTGTTAATGAGGATTCAACTCTGGCATGATCCCGTTCGATTTTGAGTGTTTTAAGCCGATCAAGTTGGGACTGACGAACGGCTGTATTGTCCACTTCAAGTATATCCATGGGATCCTCTTTTTCCAGACGATACTGGTTTACACCTACAATGATATCTTTCCCACTGTCGATCCTTGCCTGTTTCCTGGCAGCAGCCTCTTCGATCCGCATTTTGGGAATGCCGGTCTCAATGGCAGCGGCCATTCCTCCAAGCTCTTCAATCTCTTCAATGTGTTCCCAGGCCCTCTGTGCGATCTCATGGGTCAGGGTTTCTACATAATGGGATCCTGCCCATGGATCGAGCGAGCGACAGATCTCGGTCTCTTCCTGCAGATACAACTGGGTGTTTCTCGCGATCCGGGCTGAAAAGTCTGTGGGAAGGGCAATGGCCTCATCCAGGGCGTTTGTATGGAGAGATTGAGTGTGACCCAGTGCAGCAGCCATGGCCTCGATGGAGGTCCTGGCCACGTTGTTAAACGGGTCCTGTTCGGTAAGACTCCAACCGGAAGTCTGGGAATGGGTCCTGAGTGCCATGGATTTGGGATTCTTCGGGTTGAACTGTTTCACAAGTTTGGCCCAGAGCATCCGAGCAGCCCTCATTTTGGCAATTTCCATAAAATGATTCATCCCGATGGCCCAGAAAAAGGAGATCCTGGGAGCAAAAGCATCTATATCAATTCCGGCCTGCACTCCGGTTCGCAGGTATTCAAGTCCGTCGGCCAGGGTATAGGCCAGTTCGATATCGGCGGTGGCACCCGCCTCCTGCATATGGTAGCCCGAAATACTGATGCTGTTAAATTTGGGCATCTTCCTGGAGGTGTACTCAAAAATATCGGCAATGATCTTCATGGACATGGCAGGAGGATAGATGTAGGTGTTCCTTACCATAAACTCCTTCAGGATGTCGTTCTGGATGGTTCCGCTAAGTTCTTCCAGCGAAGCTCCCTGTTCTAATCCGGCCACAATGTAGAAGGCCATGATGGGCAGCACCGCTCCGTTCATGGTCATGGAGACCGACATTTCATTCAGAGGGATCTGGTCGAACAGGACCTTCATATCAAGTATGGAGTCGATGGCCACACCCGCTTTGCCCACATCACCTTCCACCCGTTCATGGTCGGAATCGTAGCCCCGGTGAGTGGCCAGGTCGAAGGCTACAGACAATCCTTTTTGTCCGGCTGCCAGGTTTCTGCGGTAAAATGCGTTGGATTCTTCTGCGGTAGAAAAACCGGCATATTGCCTGATGGTCCAGGGCCGCATGGCATACATAGCCGAGTAAGGACCACGAAGAAAGGGGGGCAAGCCGGCCCCATATTCCAGGTGCTCCATGTGATCAAGGTCCGACTTGCTGTAAGCTGGTTTGATGGATATATGTTCCGGAGTTTCCCATAGATCAGAAGCAAACTCCATTTTTGGGGCTGTCTTAAGATCGCGGAAGTCTATTTTGCTAAAATCAGGTCTCATAGGAGTCGAAAGTATATAAAGTCGAAAGTCTAAAGAAGCATCTTGTTGAAGCTGGTGAGGGTTTCAAGCACGTTGCTGTTCCTGTGAATGAAATGCTCGAGCCCTGCCTTCTTCAATTCATGGATGGTGTCGGCAGGGTAACCTGCTATCACTACGATGGATATGCCAGCAAGTGCTTCATGAACGGCTGGCGCAGTCTCTCTGTAGACATCGTTCGAGCTGCAGAGGACCACTAAGTCGAAAGCTCCAGATTTGCCGAATTTAATGCCCTCCTCTACATTTTTAAAAGGATTATGGTCCACAATCTCGTAACCTGCACAGGCAAAGAAGTTTCCCGCAAATGTGGCTCTGGCAGTCATCCAGGCCGGATTTCCATATTTGAACAGCAGTACCCTGGGTCTTTTTGCGCTTTGTTCTGTCTCTAAGCGGAGCTTTTCAAACGAGAAAGATAGCCGGAAGGGTAGGAGTGGTGTGAGGGTCGAACCGTCCGTATCCGTTTTTTTCTTTTCGGGTGCAGCAATCTGCTGGAGTAAGTTTAGTTCATGGAAATTGGGGAAGGCGTTGGTTCCCAAAATTCGTCCCTTTCCAGAGGAGGCACGCTCCGATTTAAGTTTGCGTGAGGCCACCACCTTCTCCTGGATCCACCCATCTGCGAAAGCCTTTCTGAATCCTCCCATAGCCTCCACTTCGCAGAACAGGTCCCAGGCTTTCTCTGCGATGGAATCGGTCAGGCTCTCAATATAATAGGAGCCTGAGGCCGGATCGGCCACCTGGTCAAAGTAAGCCTCTTCGCGAAGGATGATTTGCACGTTCCTGGCTATGCGATCGGAAAATTCACTGGCTAAGCCTTTGGGATAATCGTAGGGCAGCACATTCACCATATCAGCTCCGCCAAGAATGGACGACATAGCCTCCGTGGTACCGCGTAGCATATTTACATGCGGATCGTAAAGGGTCATGTTCCACTCCGAGGAGACCGAGTGGATGCGGATGCCAGCCTTGGCATCATCGATTCCGAAGGCCTCAGCGATTTTTGTCCAAAGAATTCGGGCAGCCCTTAGTTTGGCTATCCCCATGAAGTAATTGTTTCCGGAGGCAAGGTTCAAATGAAGCGCATCCTGGGCCACCACCGGATCGATCTCTTTGTCGGTCAGAATGGTCATGTATTCACTGGCCATGGCCATGGTAAATGCCAACTCCTCCACCAGGGTGGAACCAGCGTTTTGAATCAGCGAGCCATTCACTTCAATTACCTTCATTTCGGGAGAGGTCTCTTTCACCTTAAGCACCAGCTTGCCTATGTTATCAAGACTTCCAATGGGAAATCCGGTTTCGGTCATTTTTCCCAGCGGATCAGCACCCAGTGATCCTTTGAGCTGAGAGAGCTCAGTTCCTTTTTGAGAGGCCAGTTTACACAGGGAGGTATAAATGGAATCGGCGCCCAGGCATCCACTGAAATGTAGTTCAGTTTCCTGCAAGGGTACTCCACTGAGCAGGTCTTCAAGCATGGGAACATCAGGAAGCAGGGCTTTCATTAGCTGAATGCGTATAGCCTGCGCGCCTCCTTTTAAAGCCGCCTTGATTCTTGCATTGGCTTCCTTGATGTCTTTCCCTGGGCGTATATTCTGACAGATGGTCCACCCATTGGGTGCATCTGTTGGTTTTTTCAGGCTACCAATCCCCTCCAGGTAATCCAGAGAATCAATGTCCTCCTGCCGGTAGTAGGGTTTCACAGGAATGCCCTCATCGCTGTTCCAGACCAGCTTAAGCTGGTAGTCGGCTCCTTTCAGATCCGATTTGATCTTCTCCTCCCACATGGTGGTGGTAATCTCCGGAAAATCCGAAAACAGTTGCTTGTCCCCTTCTTTTTTCATGCTTTCTAAGATGAAGTACAAAGGAAATACTTTGTGAACATCTTAACAATGTTTTTAAGTATTAAAACAGATCCGCGTGATTGTAGAATCGCTCCCGGAGATGCTCTTACTTGCGGTTTGAGTAATATTATTCTAAATTGTGAAGTACAACTTGAATCAACAGCCCTGAATATGAAAAGAATAATCACACTGATTACGGTCATTTTTCTGAGCCTGGGTGCCACGGCACAAACGGTAGAGAACATCCGGGTGGACCAGGAGGGTGATAATATATTGGTTCATTACAGGATCGGCGGATCGATCGATGTGCAGACTTACAATGTGACGCTGAGCTGCTCCATTGACGGGGGAAGGCGCTTTGAACCTAAAACCGTATTTGGGGATGTGAATGAGAATATCAGGGGCGGGAAAAGTAATTATACCATCACATGGGATGTGTTTGAGGATCTCGAAGAGGTGGGGGAGGTGGAGTTCTTTATAAAGGTAGACTTAGTAAGCGATCTCTCACATGAACAGAAAACAACACAGGACAAACCAGAGGAGGTGAAGCAGGATGTCCAGGAGGACTTTGCCCGTTCTAAGTACCTGGCATACACTGGAAGTACTATTGCTCCACTCGGGATTAGTTTTGGGGTTGCTAAAATATGGGGTTTTTATCTGAGTGCCAGGTATGGAACCTACAGCGATGATTTTGAATGGGATGCATGGTTTACCTTTGTGGCAGGGATAAACAGGCACATCTTTTCCAGTGGAAGATACAGGCTCCATGCTTATGTAGGGGGTGGGGTAACCTATGAACAATATGATGACTATATATATGCCTTATACTCTGAGGGTTTATATTTTACCCTGGATGCCGGGATTGTCAATGTGATTGGCAGGATCAATTTGACCCTTGGGGTTGAAACATTTGGTGGCTGGGCGACCAGCCCGGTCTTTGGTGTGGGTTATGTGTTTTAAAAATTCAGAATCATGAGGAAGAGCTATGTATTGATACTTCTTCTACTTCTATCGGGGCTCTGTTTTCAGGCAGGTGCCCAAAGTGCGGAGAAGTCGAGTGGTGTGGTTAAGTTGAACATGAAGAAGACTCAGGTGAGGAACAACAGTGAAACCGTGCCTGTGGCCATTCCCATGGAGCAGAAAGCAGTCTATGAACTAAATGGCAATGAGAGCAATTTCACCTGGATCACTCCCACATTGAGCAGTGTCAGGACTTCCAAAAGCACCTACCATATCGAGGCGACAATCAATTCGGGGGAAGCCATCAGGTTTGTGAATATTTTTAACAACGGCCAGTTTATTACCAATAAGATCCCCCCGGTTTCGACCATCAAGCAGATGGTGGTGGAGGAGGAGATGGAACTGGAACTGGGCAGTAATGATCTGAAGATTGAGGCGGTGACTGTATCGGGCAAGAAAATTGAAAGCTCGGTGGAGGTGGTGTATGATATTTCAAGTGCAAAGTATTATGCGCTGATTATTGCCGTGGAGGAGTACGACGATCCTGAAATCAATGACCTGGATCAGCCCCTGAAAGATGCCAACAGGTTCACCACCCTGATCAACAAGGAGTATATTTTCGAAAGAGAGAATATTACCTTTCTTCGTAATCCCACCAAGGCCGATATTATCGGCACACTTCACCATATGCGCGATGTGATTACCCCGGAGGATAACCTGCTGATCTATTATGCGGGTCATGGATGGTGGGACGAGGAGATGACCACGGGATACTGGTTACCCAAAGATGCCACGAGAAGCAATCCGGTGAACTGGCTGCCAAATACCGACCTGACCAACTACCTCAATGTACTGAAGTCAAAGCATACGCTGCTGATTGCAGATGCCTGTTTCAGCGGGGGGATATTTGTGTCGCGAGCTGCTTTCAACAACGTGATGTCTGTGGAAAAACTTTACAAGCTGACCAGCCGCAAAGCAATGACCAGCGGAGCTCTGAAAGAGGTTCCCGATAAGAGTGTGTTTATCGAATACCTGATCAAGCGGCTTGATGCCAACAGACAGAAATACCTGCCATCGGAACAGCTGTACTCAAGCATGCGGGAAGCGGTCATTAATAACAGTCCCAACATTCCACGTTATGGCACCATCCAGAATGTGGGAGATGAAGGTGGCGATTTTATCTTTATCCGAAGGGATTGAATCCTTGCTGCCTACAGCAATCCGGTCATCTGTGATGGATCGACCCACTCGTCGAACTCCTCCTCGGTCAGGTAGCCCAATGACAGGGCGGCCTGTTTCAACGTAGCACCCTCTTTGTGAGCTTTTTTGGCAATCTCTGCAGCCTTTTCATACCCGATATGGGTATTGAGGGCGGTGACCAGCATGAGGGAGTTGTTGAGGTTCTCTTCGATCCGCTCCTTGCTGGGTTCGATGCCCACAGCGCAGTTTTCATTGAAGGAGCGGCATGAATCTCCAATAAGCCTGGCCGATTCCAGGAAGTTGTAGATCATCATGGGTTTGAACACATTGAGCTCAAAATGGCCGTTGCTCCCCCCGATGTTGATGGCCACGTCGTTGCCCATCACCTGGGCACAGGCCATAGTGAGTGCTTCGGCCTGGGTGGGATTTACCTTGCCCGGCATGATGGATGAACCCGGCTCATTAGCCGGTATGATGATTTCGCCTATGCCGCACCGGGGACCGGAAGCCAGCATGCGGATGTCGTTCCCGATCTTCATCAGGCTTACAGCCAGTGTCTTCAATGCTCCATGGGTCTCCACAATGGCATCGTGCGCTGCCAGGCCCTCAAATTTATTGGTCCCGGTGATGAAAGGCAGGTCGGTAAACCTGGCAATGTTTCGGGCCACCAGGACGGAGTACCCTTCGGGGGTGTTGATCCCGGTACCAACTGCTGTACCCCCAAGCGCCAGTTCAGTCAGGTGATCCAGGCTGTTGATCAGTGCCTTCAGCCCGTGATCCAGTTGCGATACATATGCGGAAAACTCCTGACCCAGGGTCAGGGGAGTGGCATCCATCCAGTGTGTACGTCCGATCTTCACCACATTCATATAAGCATCTGATTTCTCCTTAAGAACATCACGCAGATCTTTGATTCCGGGGATAGTCACTTCGGTCAGCACTTTATATGCCGCGATGTGCATGGCCGTAGGAAAGGTGTCGTTGGAGGATTGTGACTTATTTACATCATCGTTGGGATGGATCAGCCGGGTTCCTTCACCCAGTTTGTTTCCCTGGTTCACATGGGCCCTGTTGGCCACCACTTCGTTCACATTCATGTTAGATTGGGTGCCCGATCCGGTCTGCCATACCACCAGGGGAAACTGGTCATCCAGTTTGCCGTCGATGATTTCGTCGCATACATCCATGATCAGGTTGGCCTTCTCTTTGGGAAGCACTCCTAGCTCCATGTTGGTGGCTGCAGCTGCCTTTTTCAGGTAGCCAAATGCTTTCACAATCTCGATGGGCATGCGGCCGTCACCGATTTTGAAATTATCTTTTGAACGTTGTGTTTGGGCACCCCAGTACTTGTCGGCAGGGACCTGCACTTCGCCCATGGTATCCTTTTCAATCCTGTAATCCATGATGAGTATATTTTGACCCAAATATACTTAAACTGGATCAAGCAAAAGAAAGAATAAAAATGTTGTTGGAAAGAATATGGTTTACTAGTCGGCCTTCATCAGGAGGACCGTAATGTAGTTGTTCCCTTCGGTGTCGGATTCCACTCCCACACCACACTGTGTGACATCCTCCAGCAGTGTCGATTCACCATCAGGCAGCAGCAGCAGTTCGTCCAGGATCTCATCCTCGTCGCCCGAAGTGGTTTTCAACACCAGCGCATGGTGGTTGTAGAAACTGTACTTTTCGTTAAGGGCATCCCAGTGCACATCGAGACCGTCGGTATTGACTTCCACCACCCCGTTGGCCATTTTATAAGAGTAGATCTGAGCTTCACCCACCACGAAGTACTGGTGGACAAAAGGTCCGTCCTCCCCGTTATCGGTCCGGTATGCCTGGATGGACTGGTAAATCAGGTTTTCAATGTTTTTTATCTGCACATACGGACCATCGTCCTTGTTGCAGGAAAACAGGAAAAGGGGTATTGCCATCATAAGGATCAGACGGGATATTCTCATGGCCTTAAACGTTTTCCTTTTGTACGACTTGGAGGGGAAAAGGTTGCTTAGAGCTTGTCAATATTTTCGGGAGGATCGCCCACCACCGCCTTATATTTTCCCTCCACAATGGGACGGTGGATCAGTTTGGGATTTTCCACCATCACCTTGATCCACTCTTCATCGTTCAGATTTAGACCTTTCAGCTCCTTTTTGAAAAACTCTTCCTGGGTCCTGACCAGTTCAACAGGTTTGACATGGAGCTTCATTACCAGGGTGGTCAGTTCAGCTTCTGTCAGTGGCTCCTTCAGGTACTCCCGCACCCGGAACTCCATGTTAAGCTCAGTCACATACTGAAGCCCTGCACGGCTCTTCTTACAGCGCGGATTGTGATAAACGGTATACATATCTGGTTAGTTATTGTTGAGTGTTTAATTGGTTTCTTCCCCTGCTTCTTCCTCAGTATCCTCCTGGTTCACCGGGTCGGCGTCCAGGACAAACATGCCGCGGCCATGGGTGGCAATGATGATCATATTTTCGCGGGGATTGATGGCCAGGTCGTGCACATAGGTGCAGGGCAGGTCGCCCAGTACCTCCCAGTTCTCTCCCGCATCTTTCGACACATAGACCCCCACATCGGTGCCCAGATAGAGAATATTATCATAAGCCGGGTCCTCCCTGATCACATTGACCGGACCGGCAGGGATGTTGGCCGAAATGTCCTCCCAGGTGGTCCCGAAATCCTTGGAGCGCCAGAGATATACCCCTGCGTCGTCGTCCCTTCGACCGGTCTGGGTGACATAGACGGTGCCGAAGTCATGTTTCGACGCCACGATCCTGGAAATCCACCGGACGGGCAATGGTTCTTTGCGGATATCCTCCCAGTTCATTCCTGCGTCTTTGGTTCTCCACAACCTTCCGTCATCGGTGCCGGCATAGAGCAGGTTAGGATTAAACACCGACTCTTCCAGGGCGCTGATGGTCTGGTAGCTGATATCTCCCTGTTTTTTGGGATCATTGTATGTGAGATCGGGACTGATTTTATCCCAGGTGCCTCCCCGGTCAGTGGATTTAAGCACCTGCTGAACCCCGTGGTAAACAATGTCCGGATTGTGGTCCGACAGCAGGGTGGGAGCCATCCACTGTCCCCTCTGTTCCGGCTCGTCGGGGAAAGTGGTGTGAAGGACCCACTCCATGTCCTCCGGATAACCTTCCACAGTAGCTTTGGCCAGTTTTCCGTAAAAGAGCGATGCATAGATAGAGTTGTTGTCCCTGGGATCCACCACGTGGGTGCTTCCCTCGGCTCCCAGGGTATATTCCCATTCGGTGGGCCTGATGTTGTCCTTCCCGTCCGAGAGATCCACCTCACTGTAGAAGCTGTGATGGTCCTGCACCGAACCATAGACCCTGAAGGGTTCGTGCATGTCATACTCTACATTGTAAAACTGGGCCAGCGGTAGTTCCTTGATCAGGTTGCGCCAGTTTTCGCCCTTGTCGTAAGAGACGCTGATTCCGCCATCGTGGGCTGCAAGGATATAATTTGAGTTGTCGGGATCGATCCACATGCCGTGCTGATCGGCATGTATCTTGCGCCTGATGGGTTCAAAAGTAGCACCACCGTCGGTCGATATATTGATCCAGAGCCCCAGGGAGTAAACCCGGTCCTCGTCGTTGGGATCGACCCGTATCTGGGCAAATACCCAGCCGTAGGTGCCCGAGTGTCCAGACATATATTTTTTGGTCTCTTCGGTGAGTCCGCTTACCTGTCTCCAGTTCTCTCCCGCATCGTCGGAGCGGTAGAGTGTTGCCCCTTTGATCACATTCTCTTTGGGCCGTCCATAGGAGTCCAGTTCCCCTTCCTCTGCTTTAAATGCAAGCTCGTAATCATCCACAAAGACGTAGACCACATCGGGATTGGAACGGGCCACATCGATTCCTGTACGGCCCATGTACTTTGAAAGGGGAAGTCCGTTGGTCAGCTGCTTCCAGTTCTTCCCGCCATTGGTGGTTTTCCAAA
>JAGLPR010000097.1 GCA_023137255.1 Bacteroidales bacterium
GCTGCCAGGTGGTGGCATAGAGAATCTCCGGGTCGCGTGGGTCCATCACCAGGTCGTTGACACCGCTTTCGGGTCCTTTAAAGAGGATCTTCTCCCAGCTGTTTCCGCCATCGGTGGTTTTATAGAGCCCCCGCTCTTTGTTTTGGGTCCACTCGTGACCCGAAGCCGCCACATAGACTATATCCGGATTGTTGGGGTGGACCAGGATGCGGGAGATGGTAAAGGTCTCTTCCAGTCCCATATGTGCCCAGGTTTCTCCGCCATCCTCAGTTTTCCAGACTCCACACCCGGGGTTGGATGATCTGAATATATTGGCTTCGCCCGTTCCTGCCCAGACCACTTCAGGGTTGGAAGGGGCAATGGCCAGGTCACCAATGGTGGAGGTGCCCTGGTGCTCGAATACCGGTTCGAAAGTGACCCCTTCATTGATGCTTTTCCAAACCCCGCCTGAAGCGGTGGCCACCCAGATGGTATAGCTCTGGCCCTTGGGCCCTATTGCTTCCACATCGGTGCAGCGTCCGCTGATGTTGGTGGGACCTATGAACTGCCAGTGCAGATCATTGAATTGCGACTGATCACGCATCTCTTCATGGGTTTGATACATGAACAATTTCTCTTGTCCGGAAAGCACCGGCTGTTTGATCTGAGCGGTGAGTGCCATGCCGGTGAGAAGCATACAGGTGGTCAGAATGGACTTTTTCATGGTATTTGGGATCGGTTAAACATCTAAAAATAGTTAAGTTTTTGTTATTTTGCTTCAAATCCATTTGTATGCAGATACTTATTGTGGAAGATGAGGCTTCTTTAATGGAGTCGATGGTATCCTACCTGGAGATGGAAGGATTCAGGTGCGAACGGGCCTCTGATTATCATACCGGAGTGAACGTGCTTGACAAACATAACTACCTCTGCATGCTGATAGATTTGAATCTTCCCGACGGGGACGGCCTCGAACTGGTAAAGCTGGCCAGGGACAATCAATCGGAATCGGGCATCATTATTATCTCTGCCAGAAATGCCATTGAGCAAAGGGTGGAAGGACTTGAGGCCGGAGCCGATGATTACCTGGTCAAGCCCTTCCACCTCTCCGAACTGGTGGCCAGGGTACACTCGGTGGCCAGGCGAACACATATGAATGGAGGTGAGGTGCTTGGTTTTGGGCCAATCAGGGTGGAGCCGGAAGAGCATACCTGTTATGTGGATGATCAGCAGGTCGACCTGACCAGGAAAGAGCTGGACCTGCTCCTCTACTTCATGGCCAACCGGAACAGGGTGGTGACCAAGGAGGGCATTGCAGATTATTTATGGGGGGAGTATGGGGGTGATTACGGGTCATACGATTTTGTCTATACCCACCTGAAGAACATGCGACGAAAACTGATGGATGCCGGCTGTCCCGATTATGTGCGGAATATTTATGGCATAGGATATAAATTCTCCCTTGACTAAAGGCGTATGAAACTGCTTACAAAGTCGACACTCTATATTGCCACTCTTTCCTTGTTCCTCTTTTTCATCATGGGGGTCATCTTTTTCCAGGTGCTGAAAAATATGAGCCTTTCAGACCTGGACAGGGAGCTTGGTGATCTGAAAGAGGTGGTGGAGCTCTATCTGTATGACTACGGGGGAGCACAGGTGGGAACTCTTCCAGGCATCGACTCTCTATCGGTTCGCCCTGCTGGAAGTGCTACCCAAACCGAAGATATTTTTGGGGATACTCTGAAGTTTGACCTGAAGACGGAACAATACAGGACCTATCGCTACCTGCAATATATTTTGGAGAAAGGCGGTTCGAACCTCCTTGTCAGGATCTATAAGTCCACTACCCCAACCGACAAACTGGTGGAACGGGTTACCTTGATGATCACGCTGATGGTGATCCTTTTCCTTGCAGGAATATTTTTCCTGAACAGGTTTATTTTTGCCAATCTATGGAAAGATTTTTTTGATGCCATTGAGAAACTGAAGCGGTTCGAAACCACCAAGGAGCCAGTGATCCTTGGAGAGCAGGATATTCAGGAGTTCGATGAGCTAAAACAGGTGCTGGAGGTAATGACCCGCAGGCTGGCCAACGACTACAGGGAGTTAAAAGAGTATACAGATCATACCACCCATGAGCTACAGACACCCCTGGCAGTGATCAAATCCAAAACGGAGTTACTGATACAATCGGAAAACCTGGGTGCGGAAGAGATGAAATTGCTGGAGGCAATCAACACCAGCGTGCATCAGTTATCGAGACTCAATTCAACTCTGACTCTGATTACACGCATTGAAAACCGACAGTTTACCGAGAAGGAGGAGATTGGCCTGGCTGGTTTGCTGGACCGTCACCTGGAACTTTTGCAGGAACACATCGGGTTGAGGGGGATCATGGTTGAAAAGCAATACCGCGACGGAGGAAGGGTGGTGATTATGGACCAGGGACTGGCCGACCTGCTGGTTGCCAATTTATTGAAAAATGCCATCGTACATAACATCAAGGGCGGGTCCATTGTAGTGGAGACCGGACCCGGAAACCTGGTTATTAAAAATGACGGACCTCCACTGGAATTCAGTCAGGAGGAGCTTTTTACACGGTTTGTCAGAGACACCCGACGAACCGGGAGTTTTGGACTGGGATTATCCCTGGTTAAAAAGGTGTGCGAGAATTATGAATTTAAAATTGAGTATTCTTTTGATCAACAGCAGCATACCTTTACAATAACCTTTCCGTACTAAAATCTTCAGAATCTCTTCAGAATCCTGTATTATATTCGACTTATCAAGTTATCAGGTGAATGATAACAACATAGCTAAATTGGATAAAAAGACCATCCGGGGTGAGACACGGGTGGTTTTTTTTAATTTTGTACCCTGTTATGATCTACTCCTTCGCATTTAAGATCCACATCTTCATCAGTACCATCACACTGCTGGCCGGAATTTCCACCATTGTGCTGTCTACCCATGGATTGACCAGGAGACGCGACTATGGCAGGTACGACTTTGGAGTATCTCTGGTCTTCAATGTGGCACTCTATTTCCAGCTGATCCTGGGATTTCTGATCTACTATCTGCTCAGGTCCACTCTGGAAGGTCCAATGTGGGAAGTACCCAATACCCAGAATGATGCCTCTCTGAGGTTCTGGGCCATAGAACACATTGCACTGATGATTTTTGCTCTTTTCCTGACTCAGTTGGGCAGGGTCTATATCAAAAGATCCAAAGGACCCTCCAGGAAATTCAGAGCCTCTCTGTTCTATTTTGGAACCTCTCTCTTGCTGATCCTGTTCTCGATGGGAATGGCACTGTTTTCCAGGTAGCTCAGCCCTTTTTGTTCAGACCAGGTTGATCTTCACATGTTCGATCATCCAATCCACGATCTTCTCAAAATCGTAATCGGGCAAACCCTCCTCCCACTGCTCCAGGGAGTAGATTCCGGTGAAGCCACCCTCCTCCATGATCCTCACACAGCGGTCAAAATCAAATCCTGTATG
>JAGLPR010000098.1 GCA_023137255.1 Bacteroidales bacterium
TATTTGTCGGTGGTCTCCGGGTAGTTTCCAAAGTCGGCCAGTAAACCGAAATTCTTGCTGTTCACCTCCTTTGCCACCAGTATGTGTTTTTGAGGTACCGACATCAGATCGAAATGATTCTCACATAAGAAGGTGATCCCCTTTCTGGCTGCATAGTTCACCAGCTTTTTGGTAGATTTGATCCCCTCCTCCAGGGAGAGCATCATAAAGCTGCCCCTGACCATCTTTGCACCCAGGAGTGCTCCTACATCAATCCACTCTTTGATCTCTTCTACGGCCAGGCTGCTGTTTCCGTTTTTCGGATCCGACATGTCCTTTCCAGGGGTATCGGCCTGGATATTGATCAGTGTACAGCGCTCTTTATCCAGAGCCTTTTTTACATCCTTCAGATAGGATGGCTCCCTTGATTCGAAGTGCTCCGACCAGAATTCCGGCTGATATATACCAAACCTGTCCCGGTAGTACTCTGGGATCTTTTCAAGGGTAAGCAGATTGCCAGTGGCATCTGGATTGGTGCTGGCAAAGCGGTTTCGAAAAACCACGGTGGTCAATCCGATCCGTGACATGGGATCGAAAGATGAGCAACCCGACAGAAGTGAGGGTGCTGCCAGAAGGGCACCAGCAGCAATTCCAGAACTTTGAATGAATTTCCGTCTTTTCATAATTTTGATAATTTAACGAAGTGAGGCCTTGCTTAAAATATATTCGGGGATCTCTATATCAAACTTAATCTCATCTACAATAAACTCGGTACCTGCACCTTTCTTCAGCATGTCCTTGAAGGTAATTTTCCCGGGATACCAGCGAGATCCATGTTGCTGAATATTTGTTAGTTCAGTCTTTTTAAGCAATTTACCACTTTTGGCATAAAGTTCCTCTTTGAGAGGGATGTTTCGCGACTTGTCCACCCATAGTTTACGCATCTGGTAGGCCACTTCCTCAGAAGTAGCTGTCATCTCCACGATCCAGCAATCGGTATTGCCAATGGTTTCTGAGTCCACCACCACGGCATCGTATACATCACTCAGCTTTTTATCATCCATCATATCTTCGTAGGAGAGATCAGATCCCATCACTGACTGCCGCAGCATATGACCGGAGATCTGGATGGTGCGATCGGTCGAAGGGGAGAAGATCCAGAGCTTGTCTTCCAGCTTCAGCATCTTAGTCCCTTTCTCCCTGGCCGGAGCCAGGTATTCGGTAAATGCCGAAACACCTTCCGACCAGCTTTCCGATTCTATGGTCCGGGAGGTTCTTGGTCCATGGATCACCATTTTGGATTTCACATACCTGGTCTCGGACGACATGTTGGCATCGATTAGGTCAAGGATCTCCTTTCCTGAAGGTTGTGCCCATAATGATCCTGATATTAGCATCATTATGGCTGTTATCTGTATTGTATGTTTAAATCGTATCATGCCTGTAATTCTTTAAAAAGTTGTGCGGTTTTACGCTTGAATATGCCTATCCCGGCCAGTGCGGTGCCCAGGGCTGTGGCAAATATGCCGGGAATAAATCCTATGTAATAGGCATCCACAGTGATCCTTGCTTTCATCACTCCCTGCATCATCATGTTGGAACCCTGCATCATACCTCCAATATCGATCCCTTTGGTCAGAAGAGATGCAAAAAAGAGGCCAATTGCCGTACCTACCACAGATCCGGCAAATCCAATGAAAACTGATTCGATAATCAGGCTCCTGTAGATGTGACTCTTCTCTTCACCGATGGCGATGCGAAGCCCCATCTCACCATATCGGCGAAGCCCTCCAAGTAACCCGGAGTTCCAGAGCACAATAGCCATGGCAACCATAAAAATGCCGATGATCATGCTTTTAAAATAATCCACCATGTCCAGGTACATGGTCATGGTGTTCTGTTCACGCAGTGACAACATCACCGGAGAGAATTCATCGGCCTCGCTGCTGTACTTTTCATTGAATGAAGCAGCTATGGAAGCGGCCTGCAGATCATCGTACTCATCCCCTGGCAGGTAGCCCAGGATTTCCCCGGTGGCATCCTGCATATCCAGGGCCATCCGGATGCTGTTGATATCAGCCACCATCCCTCCCCGGTCCAGGGCGGCTGCACCGAATTTAATGGTGCCACTTACTATGAAGTTGGTGATGGACATGGCCCCATACATGGTGGTGCTGATCAGTGTGACCTGATCGCCGGGCTCAAGCTCCAGCTTGGTGGCGAACTCATCGCTCAGCAAGATTTCCTCCGGCACTGTGGGCAAGCTGCCCCGGACAATGGACTTTTCCAGGTTCAGTCGCTCGATTTCTTTGCTGGATGGAGAGAGCAGGTCAATGGCCATTCCCCCGCCGGGACCCTGGGCACGGGTCTCCCCGTTTTCATCCGGCGCATCTACCAGTCCACCGAACTGTATCCTTTCCACCCATTCCATGCCTGGAAATTCATTTGACAGGTCCTCTAATACCTGGTCTGTACCCAGCAGGGCCAGGTCGTTGGGCCGCTGATCCACATTCTCGCTGTAAGCCCGGCTCATCACTTTGACGTGGCCTGTGGCAAAGCGGGCATTGAAAACGATCATATCCCCAAGCACCCCGGTTACCCAGCACTGCATCAGGACCACCAGTGTTACCCCGATGGCCACCACTATGATGGGCATCAGGCTCCTGGAGCGGTCCCTGAATAATCCTTTTATATAAAATCGTAACATAGTTCTTCGTTTTTTGAATTATTGAATCTTTCCCCTGATGGCATCATTGGGATTCATTTTGCTGATTTTCCTGGAGGGCATATAGCTAACAATGGTTGTGGCGATCATCACCAGGATAATGGTTCCTATGATCAGGGCCACACTGTAATAAGGATACATATGTTCAGCTGCTGCCATGCCGAAATCATCGGTCCCCTCCGGCATCTTGATCCCGGATTTCTGGGTCCACAACAGCAAAGGAAATCCATAGGCGGCTCCAAGGACAACAGCCAGAATGGCATGCATGCCCCCTTCCACGGTGAAGATTCCCACCACCTGCTTCCGGGTCATCCCCATGGCAATGTAGGTGCCAATTTCGCGCTGGCGCCTGAAGATGGAGAGCACCTGTGTATCGAACACGGCCAGCAAAGCCAGGGCCAGGATAATGATATAAAAGATGGATCCTCCCACTGTTTTTGTCCTGATCATCTCCTCCAGTTCCTTGAAGAGGAAATCGTGTCCCTTGAATTCCCAGCCCGAAAGGCTAGCCCCTTCCTCCGGGGCAGAATCTACTACAACCAGGGTGGCTTGCCCGGGCATTCCGGTGATCTGCTGCAATTTGGTCAGTGAAATCCAAACCTGCCCCTGGTCCACCGCCGGTACAGCGGTCTTAAACATTCCTGCAATTTTGACTTCAGTGGCATCAAAAGTACCATGCACATCCCGCCACCTGATCAGCAGGTAGTCGCCGGTCTCCAGTCCGGCCGATTTGGCCAGCCGGGTTCCCACAATGGCTGTGATCTCATCGGCTTCCGGGTCCAGTATATCGGTAGGAAGGGAAAGAATCTTTTGCCGGGTGTCGATTCCTTTCAGCATGACACCCATCATCCGGCCTTCAGGGTAGATGGTGGCCTGGGTCACCAGGATCGGTGCGGCTTTTCCCTTTGCTGCACTTTCTTCAAGGGACGCTGGCAGGGTAGCATGTGCATCAGTAAGTGTCATGGCATCGTATGGATCGTATAAGTCCTGCCAGTACTGTCCCTGTGCTACCTCCCAGGCGATGGTTTCGATACGGGCCTGTCTGTCCCATCCCTGGTAGAGCCCGTTCATATAGATAATCAACACATAGGCCAGGGAGAGGACAAAGACAATAAGCAGTGTCCGCAAACCTGCACCCATCAGATTCTTATATGCTAATTTAAATGCGATCATGGCTGTCGATTTATTTCTTTATGTTTTCATCTGAAACCACTTTGCCATCCTCCAGGCGGATGATCCTTCGCAGGTATCCGATCACTTTCTCATCGTGGGTGGCAAATACAAAGGTGGTCTGCAGCTCCTGGTTCAACTTCTCCATGGTCTGGAGAATGTGGTGAGAGTTCTCTGCATCCAGGTTGGCGGTGGGTTCATCGGCCAGTACCAGATCAGGTTTTTTCACCATGGCCCGTGCTATGGCTACGCGCTGACTCTCTCCACCCGACAACTGTGAGGGTTTGGACTTGATCTTATCGGTAAGGCCCACCCATTCCAGGGCCTCCAGCACCGCTTTTTTTCGTTCAGCTGCTGTCTTTTTCAGCAATAGCAGCGGGAACTCCACATTTTCATACACTGTATAAACCGGCAACAGGTTGTAGGTCTGAAAAATGAACCCTATGTGCTGCTTTCTTAGTTTGGCTGCTACCTTTGGATTCATTTGTGTGGAGGCTCTTCCCAGGACATTGGTTTGTCCCTCCGATGGGGTATCGAGCGAACCAAGGATGTTTAGAAGGGTGGTCTTCCCCGATCCGCTTGGCCCGACAATTCCTGAAAACTCACCTTTCTCAAAGGTGAGGTAAATACCGCTCAGGGCAGTGAATTCGCCCCCACCTATGGGAAAGCTCTTGCTGAGTTTCTCGATGGTGATAATGTTACCGTTTCTCATTCGTTCTATTGTTTATGGTAAGGTTCTTGATAATGTCTTTAATGGTTAAATACTGCCATTAGCTGGAATCCCCATCCGCCGTAAAGGCTGGTCCGGGGATCCACATTATAGAGCTTGTAAGTGTCGGGATTCCAGAATCCCATGATATAGAAACTCCACCGGTCGTAAGCCACGGACCAGTTAATGAACCGGTAGAGGTTGTTGTTGGTAAAATCGTAGAAAAGCATGGCACTCACATTGTGAATGATGTTGACGGGATAAGAGGCTGAAAGCAGGCCGAAGAGCAGTTTTTGATCAGCTGCGAAGGGCTGTTCTCCCTGGAGGTATCCAAAGGCTTCGGTCATCAGGTTCACCCCGTTTCCCAGGTTGAAGGTGTAGTCCATGCCGGCGTTCAGCATTGACATGTAATTCAGATCGGTGAAGCTGAAGTCCTGTTGGCTGAGCGCCACTTCGATCCAGAGTCCCACACCCAGATCCATCTTCGCATCCAGGGCAATGCGATTTTCTGGAGAAGTCTCGCCCAGGGTGACCGAGTCGGGAAGCACGGGACCCGGATCAGCGGTCCGGTGATGGTAGGTGGCCGCAATCTCCCCGGTAAAGAGAGGCAGCTGTACCCGTCCTCCATACTCTATGCTGTTCTTTTTAGAAGGAATAATTTCCCAACCTTTGATCTTATCATCGCCGTACAAGCCCCACAGCCAGATATTGGCATTGTTGAGGAAATAGTACCGGGCCAGCAAACTATATACACCATCGGTCAGTTGCAGGGGATCGCGCGGATCGATGCGGTCGAACCACATGAGGGGCCGGAACATCTGGGCGGACCCAAAATTGATTTTCTGTAGTCCCGCCCTCAGCTCAAACTGGTCGCCCGAGAAGCGCATCCACATGCGGTAGGGGGAAAGCTGTTTTTCAAGTGTCATGGAGTCATTGGCATGGGTTCCACTTGCCCAGAGGTTTGCCGAGAACTCTCCGTCTATGGTGTATTTCCCGGCAGGAAGTGAGAAGGAAAGTTCGGGAATATACCTGAGTCCTGCCTGTGCCTGGAACGGTTCGGCAGGGTTGAGCGTGGTCCACCCGATGGCCTGTCCCTTGAATCCGAGTGACTGGGAATTCAAGGTTCCGGGAACCAGCAGGACGCCCATAAAGGCGACCGCTATGGGACCATATTTTCTCCAGGTTGTTTTCATTAGTGTACATCCCTGTTGAGGATGCCGTAGAATAGGAATTTGGTAATCTCCATGACCAGGTCCTGGGGCTCGTCATACATGTTTAGCAGGGCCTCCTCCTGGGCCATCTCCACCAGGTGGTTCATCATATACATGATAAACTCCACCTTCAGGTCGGTCCGGATATCCCCGTCCTCCTGCGCTTTTTTAAAATCATTGGTGAACAACTCCAGGTTTTCCTGAGTGAGCTGGTTAAGGAAGTTGATCAGGTCCGGATCGTCGCTCTGAACATAATCGCGGAAAAATTCGCTGCTCATGGTGTTCACCTGTTCCTGTTTCAGCTGAATCATCTGAACCACTTTTTCGGGGTAGGGAACATCACGCTCTGTAATTTTTCTGTACTTCTCAAGTGATTCTTTGAGGACCCTGTCCATCAGCGTTTTCACCATCTCAATCTTGTTGGAGAAGAATTTGTAATAGGTCATTTTGCTGACCCCTGCCTCTTTGCAGATCTCCTCAATGGTGACTCTTTTGAACCCAAATTTCCAGAAGAGCTCCTTTCCGGTAAGCAGGATCTGCTCACGTTTTGGATTATACTCGATGTCCATCACTATACGAAAAAGGTAAAACAAAACATAATACGTACAAATGTATAGCAAAAGGAAGCTCTTGTCAAGGAAAATCGTAAAAATCTTCACATTTTCGCTTACTTAACATCGAAAAACCCCTGCCAGAATCCTCACTGACAGGGGTTTGAAGTTTATTATACGATCCGGGCTTAATCTCCGCTCTTTCCGTAGTTGGGTAGTACCCTGGCACTGGGATCGTTTACATCGCAGTTCTCCCACTCTTTGTTGGGCATCCAGAAATCGGCTACCGCTTTTGAACGACCCGGAAAATGGGATTCAAATATATCCCGGTACATAAGCGACTCCTTGGAAATGGGTGTTGCATGGGTGTATTTTAGCTCTGCATCCATCAGGTCGTCATCGCTGTACATCTCCTCAGCATAAGCCTTCAGGTTGTCCACCACACTGTGGCCCACTGCATCGGAGAAAGCGGCCTTCTCCCGGTAGAGGATGTCGTGTGGCAGGTAGTCCCCTTCAAACGCTTTCCGAAGAATATATTTCCCGACGCCGGTGAAGTTCATCTTCTTTTCGGGCGGAATGCTCATCACATATTTGACGAAATCGAGATCCCCGAACGGCACCCTGGCTTCCAGTCCGCAGGACGAAATGCTGCGGTCTGCCCTTAACACATCATACATGTAAATCTCTTTGAGCCTTTTTTCCGCCTCCTCCTGGAACGCCTCCGGCGTGGGGGCAAAATCGGTATACTTGTAGCCGAAGATCTCATCGCTTATCTCCCCGGTCATCAACACCTTGATATCGGTATTCTCACTGATGTACTTGCTTACCAGGTACATCCCCATGGAGGCCCTGATTGTGGTGATATCGTAGGTCTCAATGTTATAAATCAGCGTACTCAAGGTATCGAAAATATCCTGCCTGGTAAACAACACCTCGGTATGCTCGGTGCCCAGGTAGTCAGCCACGATCTGTGCATACTTGGTATCGATGGGATCGATATCAATGCCCACGGCAAAAGTCCGGATCGGCTTGTCCATCACCCTGGCGGCAATGGCACACACCAGGCTGGAGTCGAGTCCGCCACTGCAAAGAAATCCCACCGGTACATCCGCATGCAGTCTTTTCTCCACCCCTTTGGTAAGCAGTACATTGAGATTCTGAAACACCTCTTCAATTTCATGATCCACATGCGATTCCACTTCAGCAATATCTCTGTAACAGACAAACTGTTCTCCGTCATAGATGTGTCCGGGAGGAAAGGGCTTGACCATTCCGCAGAGGCTGCTAAGTGCCTTCATCTCGCTGGCGAACATTATTTTGCCATCGGAGGCGTATCCGTAAAACATGGGTCGGATCCCTATCGGGTCCCTGGCCGCATAGTACTTATCCACTTCAGCATCGTAGAGCACACATACGAACTCTGCATCGAGCCTGCGGGCGGTCTCTTCCATTCCAAGTTGAAGGAACATGGGAATGATTACCTCGCAATCACTTTCCGACTGGAACTCATATTTATCGCTGTACTCCTCCATAAGAGACTGGTAATTGTACACCTCACCGTTTGCCACCAAGTGCAGGTCTTTATGTATGAGAGGCTGGTTCCCGTCATCAGAAGTGTCGATGATTTTCAAGCGGTGAAATCCCATCCACCCTTTATCACCAAAGTCGACCGCCACCGAATTATCAGGACCACGGTATTTGATTTTTTGAAACTCGTTGACCACACTTAGCCGCAACATCTTGTCTCCGCCGGTATAAACTGAAAATCCACACATAATCTATAATATTAATTACAAATTGATAATAAATAAGCTTCAAATATATGAAATTATAATTTATAACAACTAATAAGTAACAATAAGAATATATTAGCTACTAAAAAGTATCAAATAGTAAGTTATATGGATAAATTGGACCCGCAGAGTGTTAATCTGAAAGAAGGGGCGGGGAGCTTAGCCGAACTCCGAAATGGACCTGAGCGAGTCCATATTGGCAATCTGGATGGTTTTTCCGTAGATCTTCAGAATACCATCTTTTCGGAATTCGCTCAAAGTACGAATCACATTTTCTGTGGTCATTCCCACATACTCGGCCATCTCTTTTCGGGTAAGGGGGAGGTCAAACTCTTTGGTATAAAAAACAGTTTCGGAGAAATAGATCAGCAGGTAAGCCACTCTTCCCCTGAGGTGTTTTTTCCGGATCTCCAGGGATTCAAGAATAATGGTATCTGCCACCCTGCTCATTTTTCCAAGCAGATTCAGGGCAAGTTTACCATCCTTATGAATCAGCGATCTGATATCCTCCATTTTCAGATTGCAGGTCACGGAATCTTCCAGGGCGGATACAGAGTAGTTGTACTTCTTGTCCGAAAAAACGCTGAGCAGACTTACATAGTCCATGGGTTTCGCAATGGTGATAATCTGCTCCCTTCCAGAGGGGTCACTTCTGTACAGTTTGACCAGCCCGCTTTTCAGGTAGGAAAAGTCCTGAATGCGGGTTCCTTCCTTGACAATTATTTCTCCTGTCCTGTACTCTTTCTCAACTTTTCCGGAACATATGATCTCCATGTTCTCTTCATCCAGGTTCTGAACGAATAATTCCCTTAACTCACACAACTCACAACTGCAACTGGGGTCCATAGGTCTTAAACTAGGTGCTGATTAACATACCCGGATATGATAATTATCATGACATGACAACTATCATATCGTTATTCGGATAACGCAAAAATACTCATGCTATTTTTGCGATCAAAATCAATTTAAAGCAAACAACAATAATATGAAAAAGATTTTAATACTAGGTGGTGGTACAGCAGGTACCATGATGGCCAACAAGCTTTATAAGGCACTGGACCGCCAGGAGTGGGAAATCACCATAGTGGATCAGCACAAGACCCACTATTATCAACCTGGGTTCCTGTTTATTCCCTTTGGAATATATAATAAATCGGATGTGGTCAAGCCCAAGGGAGACTTTTTCCCTGCAGGGGTGAAAGTTATATACCAGGAGATTGACCGGATTGAAGGAGAGGAGAACAGGGTTCACCTGACCGATGGTTCCAGCCTGAAGTACGATTTCCTGGTCATCGCCACAGGTACCCAGACCCGACCCGATGAGACTCCGGGTCTGCAAGGGGAAGAGTGGTACAAAAGTATCTTCGATTTCTATACTGTGGAGGGTGCGGTGGCACTGCAACGATTTTTCAAAACCTGGGAAGGGGGAAAACTGGTCATGTGTATTTCCGAACTCCCGTTCAAGTGCCCGGTAGCACCCATTGAATTTGTCTGCCTGGCCGAAGCTTACTTTACTGGAAAGGGGATTCGCGATAAGGTGGATATCACCTTCGTTACTCCGCTGGCTGGCGCCTTTACCAAGCCCATTGCCACCAAAATGCTGAGCCAGCTCCTGGATGACAAGAACATCAAAGTGGTGCCCGAATTTTACCTGGAGAGCGTCGATAATGAGAAAAAAGTGATTAAATCTTACGATGAGGTGGAGATCCCCTTCGATGTATTGACCATTGTCCCTGTAAATATGGGATCGGAGATGATCGAGCGGAGCGGACTGGGTGACGATATGAATTATGTGGAGACAGACAAGGAGACCCTTCAGTCTAAGAAGTTTGAAAATATTTTTGTCCTGGGCGATGCTGCCAATATTCCTACCTCCAAGGCAGGTTCGGTGGCTCACTTTGCCGCGGAGATCCTGTTTGAGAATATGATGAATGCCTTTGAAAACAGGCCGCCGACAGCCAAATTTGACGGGCATGCCAACTGTTATATTGAGACCGGGTACGGCAAAGGCGCCCTGATCGACTTCAATTATGATACCGAGCCCTTGCCCGGAACCTTTCCTCTTCCCGGAATCGGTCCTTTCGGATTGTTGAAGAACACCAAGATCAACCACTACGGAAAGATGATCTTTCGCTGGATCTACTGGCACATTCTGCTAAGAGGCAAAGAGATGCCCATTGAGGCCCATATGACCATGGCCGGGAAGAAAAATAACATTGATTAACCGGAACCATTATGGCAGACAATACAACACAACAGATTGCTGAGTTGAACCAGAAGGTCGATACGATCCTGGAATTTGTAAACCAGCAGAAATTGAAGTCCAATGCCATTGATGATCTGGTGGCAGATGCCTCCATCATTGGTAAGGATGTTTACGATTCTACTGTGAAGGCCCTGGATGACCGTGAAGTAAGGCTGGAGCCCGATGATCTCAGGGAGCTGGGAATCAGGTTTGCCCAGAATGTGGGCAATTTCAATACCCTGCTCGACGGCCTTGGAAGTGCCATGGACCTGATGAAGGATGTGGGACCCATCGCCAATGAGGTGATTATCGATACCACCAGGACCCTGCATGAGTTTGAGCAGAAGGGCTACTTCGAATTCCTGAAGGAGTTCGGAGCCATTGTTGACAATATTGTGACCTATTACGGTGTAAATGATGTTCGCATGCTGGCCGATAACGTGGTTACGATTCTGGATACAGTCAAAAACCTGACCCAGCCCGATATGCTTAAATCCATAGACACGGCTGTGAAAGTATTTTCAAATATGGAGACAGAGAATGTTCCTGAATACTCCATTTTTAGAGTGATGAGGGAAATCAATAAGCCAGAGATGAAAAAGGCATGGGGATTCCTTTTCACATTTTTAAAGAACATGACTAAGGACAACATAAATTAATAATCAATTAAAAAGATAGAATTATGGCAACAAAGAATTATGCAGGAAAATCTGTGGAAGTCAATGACGAAGGCTACATGGTGGACCCTTCTCAGTGGAGCAAAGAGATCGCCGCAGAGATTGCAAAAGAAGAAGGTATTGAACTTACCGACAAGCATTATGAAGTACTTGAATTTCTACGGAATGCCAATGAAAAAGGAGAAACCCTTACCATCAGAAGAGTAGGTAAATCAGGAATTGTGGATATCAAGGGTCTTTACCAGTTGTTTCCGGGTGGACCGCTTAAATTTTCCTCAAAGTTTGCGGGAATTCCCAAACCGGCAAGTTGTGTTTAACCAAAAAAAACTATGACAATGGCTGCAACAAATGAGAGTCCGTTAAAAAAAGTATGCATTATCTGTGCCAAGGGTACAATTGAAGATGTATACGCCACACTGGTCATGGCCAATGGTGCTGTGATGGAAGGAATTGAAGCAAAAGTATTCTTCACCTTTTTTGGCCTGGATGCAATTACCAAAAAGCAGATGAAGAAGATCAAAACTGCAACTGTAGGAAATCCTGCCATGCGGGCACCGGGCGGTTTGCCGTTCCCAACCCTCCTTGGAATAATTCCGGGTGTTGAAGCTGGTGTATCGGCTATGATGAAAAGCCAGATGTACAAGTTGGATATTCCTCCGGTAGATGAGTTTCTGGAGATGATCACTGCCGGTGGCGGAGAGCTTTATGCCTGTAAACTGGGTATGGATATGTTCAAACTCGAGAAGAGTGATCTCTCTGAGGAGGTAAAAGATGTTCTGACAATAGGTGAATTCTACGGATTGTGTGGAGGCGAAAACACGCAGATCATCTTCACATAAACTCGCATCTGTAAGCTTGCAGCGTGCTTATTGACTTCGTCAAAAATGCCAGGCTGCTGCGCCTTACAAATGCTCATTACAGAAATACTATTGAAAAGAGGGGCCAAGCGGTCCCTCCTTTTTTCACCACCTACTTCCCGCCAAACTCCATCAGGAACGCCTTGATAAAG
>JAGLPR010000099.1 GCA_023137255.1 Bacteroidales bacterium
GGAACCCCATTCGATCTTCATTTTGCTGCCCTCCACCTCAGCTTGCTTCTCCCTTTTTTTCTGCAGCTCGATTTCGTAAAGGTGCGACTTCAGAATACGCATGGCGTTTTCGCGGTTCTTATGTTGGGAACGGGTTTCGGTATTGTCCACAGTGATACCGGTGGGAAGGTGGCGGACCCTTACACCGGTCTCCACCTTATTCACATTCTGACCTCCGGCGCCTCCCGATCGAAAGGTGTCCCACTCGATGTCGGCCGGATTCACCACAATTTCAATGGATTCGTCAATTACAGGGGTTACGAAGATGGAAGCAAAAGAGGTGTGACGGCGGTTGTTGGAATCAAACGGGGAGAGTCTGACCAAGCGGTGAACCCCGGATTCGCTCTTCAGAAACCCGTAGGCGTAATCGCCTGTAACTTCAAGGGTGACAGATTTGATTCCTGCTTCATCTCCCTGGACCATGTGCAGCTCTTTTACCTTGTACTTATGCTTCTCTCCGTAACGGAGGTACATGCGCATAAGCATTTCTGCCCAGTCCTGACTCTCTGTTCCCCCCGCTCCCGAATTGATCTTCAGGATGGCTCCCAGGCTGTCCTCTTCATTGCGAAGCATGTTCTTGGATTCCAACTCTTCTGTCAGGGTAAGGGCTGTGGAAAACTGGGTATTCACCTCCTCCTCGGAGGCCTCCCCGGCTTCCCGGAATTCAGCGAGCACGCTTAAATCTTCTACTGCGGTTTTTACACTGTTATACCCCTCCACCCAGCTCTTGAGCCGGGCAATTTTCTTCAGTTGTTCCTCTGCCGATTTGGGATCGTTCCAGAAATCAGGATCGTGGGTCTTTTGCTCTTCCTCTTCTATTCGGATGGTTTTGCCATCCACGTCAAAGATGCCTCCTTAACGCATCCAGGCGTCTGCTGAGATCTTTGATCTGGTCGCTTGTGATCATATTTCTTTAGAATTTCACCAAAGATAGAAAAGAAATCGGGACCCTTACCGGGTTCAAAAATTATTCAGAGAGGTCCCTGTTAAGGATCCTGTGTATCAGTTCCGATTCAAATCCCCGTTGTGCAGCATACCTGAAGAGCTTCCCTTTCCTTTTGAAGAGATTCTTCTCGTTGAGGGTGGCAGATTTCTCAGAGATCAGCTTTGCACAGGCGCTGAAATAGACTTCATCCTCTATCTTGTTCAATGCCTCCTTGATCACGGGTTCCGGGATTCCTTTCTGTCGCAGCATCACGGTTATTTTAACCTTCCCCCAGCCATTAAGGCGAAATTTGTCGCGGGTATAGAAGGTAGCATACCTCTGGTCGTCCAGGTATTTCTCCTGCTGTAGTAATTCAATGATCCGTCCGGCATCTTGTTCTGATACGTTCCAGTGGTTCAGCTTCTCCATGATTTGGCTCTTGCATTGCTCCTGGCGGCTGCACATGGCTGCTGCCCGCCTGAGTGCCTCTTTATATTCCATATGCTTACTTCCTGGCATTGATAAACCTCTCTTTTTCATGAATGTCTTTTAGTACTACCACCTGCTGATATCCCGCATTTTCAAAGAGAGTAGCAATCTTTCTGCCAAACCGTTCATTGATCTCCACCCACAATTGTCCGCCTGCCACAAGATGTTTTTCGCAAAATCCCAGGATGGCCAGGTAGTGGAGAAGCGGATCATCATCCTTCACAAAGAGAGCCGTTCCGGGTTCATGCTGCAGTACATTGTCTTCCATGAACTTTTTTTCACTCTCCAGGACATAGGGTGGGTTGCTGACCACCAAGTCAAAAAGGTCTTTTTTATTCAAGGTACCCGCAGAGACCAGATCCCCTTCGTTCAGCAGATCTCCTTCCACCCAAAGCACCTCAAGGCCGTTCAGGCGGCCGTTCCGCTTTGCCACAGAAACCGCTTTTTTGCTCACATCCAGACCTGTAACCTGGGCATCCGGGAAGTGGTGTTTCAGGGCAAGTGCAATGCATCCGGAACCAGTACCGAGGTCAATGATCCGCCGGAACTTCTGTTTATATTCTGACAGGATCAGGTGGACCATCTCTTCTGTTTCCGGCCTGGGAATCAGCACACTCTCATCGACTCCGACCTTTATGGTGCAAAACTGTGTTTGCCCGAGGATGTACTGAATGGGTCTGCCGGTATGTATTTCATCCACAATTTTATTAATTTGTGCAATTACCGTAGAAGATGTTACCTTTTCGGGTTCCAGGAGGCAGACTGAGAGTGGGAAACCGGCATGCTCCAGGATCAGGCGGGTGATGGATTCTGATTCATTCTCCGGGTAGCGTTGCCTGAGCTCATTCAACAGGTAGAACCTGATCTGTTTCAACGTGGCACGGTTTTGGAGCATGAATCAAATGTACTAATAATGCCATATCTTGATTATAGAGAAGGATAAAATATACATGCGTCGTTGTTTTGAGCTGGCACGCTTAGGTTTAGGCATGACCCGGACCAATCCTATTGTGGGAGCGGTAGTGGTGCATAACGACCGCATTATTGGTGAAGGATACCATCATGAATTTGGAGGACCACATGCTGAGGTGAACGCCATCCGTTCTGTAAAAGATCCCTTATTGCTAAAACAGTCGACCCTATATTGTAGCCTGGAACCGTGCTCACATCATGGGAAAACCCCTCCTTGTTCCATGCTTATCTCCCAAAAGGGAATCAGGCGGGTGGTGGTTTCCAATCTGGATCCGTTCCCCAGCGTGAATGGTCAGGGTATCAGACAGTTGGAAGAGTCGGGAATCGAAGTTGAAACCGGTTGTCTGGAGGAGGAGGGACTGCATCTGAACAGGAGGTTTTTTCACTACATCAATTACAAGCGACCTTACGTAATCCTGAAATGGGCCCAGACGGCAGATGGTTTTATTGATCTTGAGAGGGAGCCGGGCGACCAGGAAGGTCCCAGGTGGATCAGCGAAGAGGTGTGCAGGACCCTGGTGCATAAGTGGAGAAGTGAGGAGTCAGCAATCATGGTCGGGACTAATACGGTGCTGACCGATAATCCCCGGCTTAATACCCGCAGGTGGACCGGCGGGAACCCGGTACGCATTACTCTTGACAGGAGGGGACGACTGACCAACAGTGCCCACATACTGGACGGGACACAGGATACCATTGTATTTACAGGGGTTCAGCGTAACTATTCGGGCAAGATCCGAACAGTTCATGCAGACCCTTCTTATGAACTTGTAGATGTGATGGAAGAGTTGTACGACCAGCAGATTATCTCGGTTTTTGTGGAAGGGGGTGCACAAATGCACAACTCTTTCCTTGCTTCGGGTTTGTGGGATGAGGCGAGGGTATTTACGGGGAAGATGTCGTTTTCACAGGGTGTTAAAGCACCTGAAATCAATGAGAAACCTGATGAACTGTTCAATATTGGTGATTCAAAACTGGAGGTATTCAGGAACAGGGATAGCACCCTTCATGGATCATAAGGCTATTCCCATGTCCCAAAACCTCATATTTGTCTAAAATGGAGTACATTAAGAAACTTTTTATTCTTAAACTGCGTACAATTTAATAGATTTAAGCGTATATTTTAAAGCTTGTATATCATGAAAAGGATTCTATATATTTTGCTGCTGCTGCCATTTCTGGTAACTGTAACAATTCAGGCGCAAACGGCCAAGCAGTATTATAAAGCCGGGGAAGACTTTACGAAGGCAATGAATTACAAAGATGCCATTGTTCAGTTCACCAGAGCCATCGAGCTGGATCCTGATTTTGAAAAGGCGTATATCAGTCGGGCCAATGCATATTCAAGGAGAGGCGAACACAAGAGCGCAGCTGAGGATTATGACCGCGCACTGGTTTTCGAGGATAAGGATGAAGAAATCTACTATTTTTCAGGAAAGGAGTGGCACCTGCAAGGGAACAATCAGTTTGCCTTGATCAAACTGACCACTGCCATAAATATGAAGAGAAATTTCCTGGAAGCTTACCAGGTAAGGCAGGTTGTGTACATGGATATGGAGGAGTATGAAAAGGCGCTTGAGGATTGCCAAAAGTGCCTGAAGTTGAAAGAGGATGAAAAAGCATATTTTAACCTGGCTCAGGTTTATGAGAAGCTGGGAATGGACATTGAAGCCGAGGAGGCCTACAAGTTGTCTCTTCAGAAAAACAGGCGGGTGATATCCACCCATTTCTCCTATGCGCAATTGCTCTACAGGCTGGAGAAGTTCGATAATGCAGGTATTGAGGTAACGCAGGTACTTCAACTTGATCCCAGGCACCTGGATGGCATCCTTTTGCAAAGTCAGATACTGGCAGCGCAAGGAAGTTATCTTAAAGCAAGTGATCAGCT